>CALVIJ010000008.1 GCA_944329505.1 uncultured Bacilli bacterium
CAATATGTGCTTTTTTTTTTTTTTTTTCAATATCATCAGATAAAATATCTGCAGCATTAGTAGAATTGTATATACTCTCGTAAACACCATCTTTCAAATTGCTTTCTTTAACGTTCCTAGCTAAAGTTTCCTTTTGAATAACTAGTTCTTCATCACCACTAAGAGCTTTTGTTCCCATATCTCCATTATTGTCAATATATTTTGTGATTCTAAACTGTTCAGCTTTAAAATAATCATTTAAATTCTGCATATATGTTGCATCGTCAATTTTTCCCGCTGCATGTTGTTGTTCATTCCAAGCCCTTTTACCTTGAATCGTTTTCCACACATCATCTTTTTTAGATAGTTGATCTCTAGCACGAGCTTCTATATTACCACCAACTTTTTCTATACCTTCATAAATGCCTGCTCTCTGATCCAACGTTTCTCGTAACGATTGTGCTCCAACCGCATTTCGGACATAAGCTCCTACTCTATAAGGAAATTTGGTATTTGCTTTCATAGCTGTATTACGAGAAATATCTCCCGCAACATTTAATGACTTATTAAATACACCTTTGCCGCCCGAAAACGCACCAGAAACGCCACCTCTTAATCCGCCACTAGCGGCTCCACCAAGCGCTCTTCTAAATGCCGTAAATTTATTTTCACCACTATCAAGGCTTGTTTTTCCAGCAGCAATCCCAGATGCAACAGTCCCAACTCCTAATCCGACAGCTCCACCAGCAAGTGTTGCAAAACCTGCATTCTTGAACGGATTCAAATTCAACTCTCCAGAACCCTTAATACCAAATATGTTTTCTATTATCTTAGGTATCTGTTTAGCAAACATAAACGCACCAATAACTAAGAATAGATAAATCCAAATATCATATCCAGTATCTTCAATCTGAGCAGAAATATAATTTGTACCATCTGAAAGTAAACTAGAAGAAAGCATTTCGATTATTAACATTACGAGGAATATAGTGGCCAACCTCAAGAATAAAGAGAAATAAGTAGATACACATTCTTTTATCCAATTATGAAGTTTACCATTACTAATAGATTCCTTCGGATCAACGTACGATACAATAGCGATTGGTGCTACCATCTGTAAAAAGCAAAGTTTTATCGCACGAATAGCTACATCTACCGAAAACGAAATTAATAAGAAAATAACATAACCACCAGCCAAAAAAGAAATAACAGGTGTATAGTCTATCACATAGACACCATCTTCTCGCCAATGAAGCAAAGCACCAAAATGTCCAAAATTACGGTCATCACAAACTCCAGAATTATCACAATTTGTATCATAGCCTTCCTCAGGAATATGTTTAAAAAAGCTATACAAAGTAACATAATTTGCAGAAGCTTCATCATAACTAGCAAGTCTTTCATTTAGTGCATTCAAACATTGCTCATTCGCCATATCAATAGAACCAAGCACTCCGCTAGTACCACCACATTCTTTAATAACTTCTGTATTTACCCTATAAAATGCTCCATATAACATAAATTGTAAATCTGTCGCCATTTCTTCGACTTTATTAACATCAATACCATTAACAATTTCATCAGCATCTACTGTAGACGCATTAGTTCCTAATATAAGCTGTCCAATAGCATTACTCTGAACAATTGCTGTTTGCAAAGTTGATGCCGCTTCAAAGATAGAAGGAACACTAACTAATAAAACCAATGCCACTAACACGTTAGTAACCAATTTCCCCATTCCTTTAGAGCTATCTCTAAAAGCATTTGGATCAACCAAATATTGTAAAAGAGAAAAACTAACTTTAAACAGCATAAATATTCCTAACAAAACATAAATATGACTCACCAATAACTGGATTGGATTATCCGTCTTGTCACTATATAAGTTTATCTCTGATAAATATATAAATAATTTATATATAGTAGGAATCAATCCATATACAACACTATCAAGAAAAAATAATATCGTTCTCAAAAGGTCTTCTAAAATACCAACCACGCTACCCATAATTTCCTCCTTATTCTAAATTTCTATATCAATAATAAGATTATGATAACAAACAAATACAAAACCATTGTTATTAAAATCTCATTAAGTAATATCACTCACCTGTATTAACACCATTCACATCACAGAATACATTACCATCACTTCCAACAGATACTTTTCCATCTCCAACCGTATTGTTAATAAGTGTAATAATAAAGCTTAAAAGCATCGGTAATAAAAGCAATATAATCACAACTATAATTCTTGTAAACAAATGACTAATGGCATCTCTCAACTTTTCATCATCTGATCCTACAATAGCTTTAATAAAGCTTATTGCTGTCATCACTACAAGTAAAATTATTCCAGCTATACTTATAATCCAGAAAGCTGAATTAAGTATTTTCTTCAAACTACCATCTATTATTTGACACGGATCACCTATAGAATCTATTGAAGTGGGATATCCATGTTGCTCGGCCCAATCTATAATTGCCTGAGTATTTACTTTATTAGAATTAGAAGTAACACCACTTATATCTTCATAAGCTTCTTCTTGGTCCTCAACATGTGATTCCCAAGCTTCTGAACGAATATTTGGAAAATCATCAGTTACATCGTCATTACTGTCAAATGTCACAGGCTCATTTGAAAAAGAAGAATAATCTTCACTTAAAGGAATAGAAGAATAACCGGAAGACGGATACATAGATAATTGAGCACTACTAGGATTTTCAATATTATCAAGTTTAACATACACTTGGGGATTACAATACCAACTAGTATGCCTATAATGAGCTAATAATTCATCATTGGCATGATGAAACAAATCATTATAATTAGATATATCTGTATGAAATTCATCAGAATTTACTATGCTTTGATTAGTATAACCTTTAGTACTAAGCATATTACCATAAGCTCTAACAACATTATCTGTATCTCTATAAATTCTAATAACAACATATACCAATGATTTCCATTCTACAGGACCTCTTGTTTCTTGGACTTCTCCACCATAAACACACCTCGCATAACCATCAGCCGTTGAAATTTGCTCAGCATTAACAGCATTTATATTAATAAACAACGTTGAAACTATAAATAATAATACAATAAAACACTTAAATTGCTTATTCATAAAATCCCTTACCTTAATATACATAATCATTATAACATAAAATGTTAGAGTATCAAACAACAATTCTATAAAAATAAAAATAAAAATAAAATAGACTAAAAATTAATTCAGTCTATTTAGTTACATCACAGAATACATTACCATCACTTCCAACAGATACTTTTCCATCTCCAACCGTATTGTTAATAAGTGTAATAATAAAGCTTAAAAGCATCGGTAATAAAAGCAATATAATCACAACTATAATTCTTGTAAACAAATGACTAATGGCATCTCTCAACTTTTCATCATCTGATCCTACAATAGCTTTAATAAAGCTTATTGCTGTCATCACTACAAGTAAAATTATTCCAGCTATACTTATAATCCAGAAAGCTGAATTAAGTATTTTCTTCAAACTACCATCTATTATTTGACACGGATCACCTATAGAATCTATTGAAGTGGGATATCCATGTTGCTCGGCCCAATCTATAATTGCCTGAGTATTTACTTTTTCACCATTAACACCCGCTGCATCAGCAACCTCATCAAATTGTTGTTCTATAGCATCTTGTAAAATAGTATCGGTTTGTTTACAAGATTCTCCTTGTAAATCAAAATCTTGTTGACCATTTGTAATACAGCCAACTGACGTACCATGATAGACTGACGAAGCATTACCACCATAATTCCCACTATAATTATTACCAGACCCACTTATTGTTAAAGGTGGACAAACATAGCCATTCTTTCTAAAATATCCAGCAAAATTAATGGGTTCTACATTAGTCCCTTCACCCCATACCTCATCAGTAAAATCTATTGGAGCCGTATCACCAATTCCATTCACATTAAAACTAATATGCATAGATGTAGTACCGTTATTCTTGCAACCACCTGTCTGAGCAGTAAAAGTTGTACAAGACCCAGCAGCTTTATCCGAGCCACTACATCTATAAGCAATTTGCACTATCGCAGTTTGATAATCCATATCACAGTTAGTTATAGTTGGGTCGCCACAAAATTCATACTGACAAATAATACCATAATCACAGGTTTCAGCTTCAACTCTACCAATATTAATGAATGAAAGACACACAAATATTAAAATAGGCAAAAATCTCAAAAACTTTTTCATCAAAATCCCACCCTATCACACATATAGATTATACCATAAATAAGAATTAAAAAAAAGAATTATCTTGTCAGATAATCCTATTCTTCTGTTTCGTTATCTGTATCAACACCATTAATAAATTTTTTACTACAGCTCCATATATCACTAACTGTAGTACCATCTGGATTAGCACTATCTTCTACTCCAGAAATTAAATTAACAGCAAGTTGAACAATAAATATAATTAAAAATACAACTAAAGCAGAAATAAGACGTGATACAAAAGCTTTTTGATATTTTTTTATATCTTCTTCTTTTTTTGCTACAACAGACTTCGCAAAATCTAACATACCCCAAATAATTAATAATATTGGGACTACAATCTTAATACCTGTAATAATAGTTGAAACAACATTAAATAAGGCATTAGGCACTAGAATACCTTCACACAAAGTCGAATCAGCAGCATCTAAAATATATATTAAATCCATATCAAATTCCTACTTTCCATTCTAAAGATTAAGATTGTCCGTTAATCAAACTACTAGCACAAGACCAAGCGCTTTCTGCATCATTACCTTGGCCACCAACACTGGCAGCTAAATTAATGGCAAGTTGAACAATAGTAACAATCAAGAATACGACAACTGCAGCAATTAATCTTCTCATAAAAGTTTTTTGTCCAGCTTTTATTTTATCTTCGTCTTGACCAATAATGGCTTTAGCAAAATCAATCATACCCCAAATGATTAATAAAATTGGGACTACAACTTGGATTGCTACTACAACCAAATGAACGACATTTCCAATTCCCTCTGGAATACCTCCATCTATAATTGACGTACAATAATCTGCCAAAGTATTAACTAAATTCATAATTTAACCTCCTTATAACTTATATTATAAATATACCGTTTATAACAAATTTTGTCAATAGAATTAAATGATTAGATAAAATATATCACCCAAAATTTTTATTTAAATAACCCTTTAAATCCTTTTTTCTCTCCAGTTTGACCTGAAGACTCTTGCTTATAAAAACCTAACTTGACTAAAAATCTATCCAAAGCCTCATTGTCAGAACTTTGGTCATTAAGCGGTGGTATCTTATAATAAATATTTAATTTTGTCTCATATTCAAAATCAGATACATCTTGTTCACTAAGCATACATTGATTTAACACCACTTTTTTGTTTTTAATTCGTTCTAACACTTTTGGATCACGGGCTAATAATTTATTAAGCTGAATTTTAGATGGCTCTAATAAATAAATTGTCTCACTAGATAAACCCTCAGCCACAGTACTTGTATTAGCATCTATTAAAATAACATCTGAACCACTGTGCTTAGAAATAGTATTACCAAGTTCACTGCTAGCAACACTGTACATCTTATCTTCATCAAAATACATGAAATCATGCTTATCAACTTCAATTGCGACAGCATCATAATTACGTGCTAATTGCTTTTTAGCAATATAAGTTAAAGTTGTAGCTCCTGCTCCAGGAGTAACATCTTTAAAGCAAATAACTACGTTTTGTTTAAATTCAGGATATGGCGTTGAAATCGGATTTACACTAACATTAGTAAAATTTGTTTCATGAGTAGTATCGAGTTGATGATATTGAGCAACATCACGGTAAGTATTCGGATGTTCATATAACCATTTAACACCATCAACATTCATTGTAAAATTATATATTCTCATTGAAATTAAATCAGATAAATACTCAGGATCAGATGTTTCAGGTGAACCGTCTAATAATAATATAACTCTATCCATATCAAGCGATAAAGAAAGTTGTTGTAAAGTTTTTATATTTTTGTAATCCTTTAAAGCTGTTACATCCAAAATCATTTTTTGAAAGAAGAAATTTTTAAAAGTCTCGATAATTTCATCAACAGTATATTCCCCTTCCAATGTCTTTATAACTTCGATGTCTAAATTAGCTAAAGCATCACGATATTTGTTTGCAATTATTACATTCACTATTACTCGCCTCCTTAACTATCTACCTCGTTAAATATCATAGTCTCACCACTTACGGGCAACCTAAGTAATTGACTTATAATCGGTATATCAAAATACATATAAGTTATTACACGATAATACTTACCACATTTTGCCTTATCAGATTTCTCGGAACACGTATCAAATTCGTATACACAATATTGATAATCACCTGTTTCATTAAGTAAAACTCCATCTTCTCCACCATTTCCACTAGCTGTGGAAGGACATACAGAAGTATTTTTAACATTACCAACATTTTGTCTATAACCTATATTTTTTATCCATTCTTCCACTCTACCTTCAGTTGAATCATTTACTCCAATCGTGTATCCTTGATCCTTTTCAATTTCTTCAATTATTTTGTTTTTAACTTTGAAAGCTTTAGAATATGAAAGTGACCCAATAAAAAACGCAAGCAAAATTATAACAAATATAATTACTAAATTAAATACTCCAGCATTTGCAATTGCTTCTTTCATACTCTCGCCTCCTGTGTTTGATGATCACTAAAATTATAAATTCTTTCACCTTTAGTATAAACCGGCAATTTAAATTCTCCAACAATTGGCAAATTAACATAAATATAACTTGTCAAAGCATAATTATAATAAATCGGCTCTTCATCACCATTAAGTCTATCTTTTTCATTACTACCTCTATCATCGCTAAAGTAGTATACACAATATAAATATTTAGCATCTTTTGATCTAACCAAAATTCCGCCATCTTTTTCCTCTGGACAATCAGTTTGTCCATCTGGATTATATGTATAACCTATACTACTTAAGAAAGTTTCCATCTCTTCCCTAGAAAATTGATTGTATCCTTCAAACTTATCTAGAGAATATAGAAGTCGCTCATTTACTTTAAATGCTTTGTAATAACTAACAGTCGCAGACAATAAGCCAAACACTATAATAACAAACAAGATAATTATATTATACAAAAATACACTACCAATACTTTCACGCATTATAAATCACCGACCTTTTACTAAGAAAAACTTGCTTTAAAGCAAGCAATACTATTGTGTACAATCTATACTTGAAATGTTTTG
The DNA here is from genome assembly GCA_944329505.1 of uncultured Bacilli bacterium. Lineage (GTDB taxonomy): Bacteria > Bacillota_I > Bacilli_A > RF39 > UBA660 > Coprosoma. The sequence goes on from CALVIJ010000008.1 coordinate 7,282, forward strand.
ACCACTATAAGTACCACCTTGACAAGTACTTCCTTCTATATAGCCGCCTCCATCTGTACAACAAGCACGACCGTTAGCCGACTTCATTAAACTATTAACAAGCGGAGTGACAACAGCAACTACAACACCTATCAAAATAATGGCTACAACTGTTAAGTTTGCTTCACCAGCTGCTTCTTTCATAATTTATCACCTACCCTCCTATTTTCATTATAACATAAATTAAACAATCTAACTACATTAATAATTCATCATCATCATCATTGACAGTAATAAAAAGCCTAATATACCGCCACCTGTGCCAAATAGCATTATCATAGTTTTATTTTCCATTTTTTCTAAACGTTCCTTATATTTTTGTTCACGTGCTTTATTCTGTAAAGTAGATATCGTACGAGAAAACATAAGTAATTGTTCTTGTTTATTTTCTTGACTTCCAAGACCTAAACGATATAAAAGTCTCATCATTCTCATCGAATCACGTACTGGATATTCATTTGCAAAATCCATATAAGGTTGAACAGATGAATCACCAGCATCTATCTTAGCCACCAATTTCTTTAAACCCGGTTTAAAAATATCAGGAGCAGTATCAATTGAACGAGATAATGCTACTGGAACTGTATAATGTTGGACCAAAATCTCTAGTCCCTTTAAATAGTATGGAAGCATTAAATTTATTTTATGCAAATTTTGCTTATAATAATTACTTAATTGCATATATGGTAATTTAAATAAAGCAAAGCCAATTAACAAAGAAAGTAAAACATAAGCAAATGAAAGTTGATTAAGAAAAATGAATAAGCAGAAAATAATTCCTACAATACCATTTCGAACCCTCATTCCATACATTTTATTTACATCAACATCTCCACCATATCTTACTTTTAATAGAAATTCATAATCAGATTCTACTAAAACTCTAAAATATGGTTCTGTCTCTTTAATGAATTTATTAGAGCTAAAATGATTATTATATTCAAGTAAAAATATAACAATAATTGCAATAACTATAAACGTTAAACCTATACTCATTATTCCGCCCCCACATCTTCATTATAATATTTCTCACCAGACAATATAAAGAACGTATTAAGCCAAATTATACCATGCAATAATAATTGTACCCACCAATCACCAAGCATTTGGTTATAAGTTTCCATACCAAGCATAAATTGTACAAGCATAACCATCAAATAAAGTATAATACCAAATTGTAAAAACTTTTTATGGAAAGATGCTCTATCAATTCTATCTCGATAAACACCTTCTACAAGCATATCTATATCTTGACTCATATTTTCTAGTGATTCTCCAGAATCTCTAGAACCTTCATTAGTGATTTGTAAAAATAGTTGATGCATATTTCTAACTATATAGAAATCATACTTAGCATTCATATAATTTAAAGATTGATCGATAGTTCCATTTTCATAAGCCATATCAATCATCATTTTAACATCAGACTTTACTGGATCTTCAAGAACATTTGAAGCATATACTCCTTCCAACGCTTTAACAAAAGACTGTGTAGTTGCAAATTCCATAATTGTATTTGTCGTATATACTTGAATTTGTTCAAAAATAAATTCACTATAAAGTCTTTTACATCTTAAATATGTTAAATAAGGAATAACTGTAACCGCCAAAGCTGCATAAATAAGTGACACAACAATATTATAAAAATACAAATAAGTAACTACTGCCGCACTAACTGCAAACACAATAATTTGTATCGCATATTGTCTTGGCGTATATTCTTGACCAAGCTCCTTAACCTTTTCTCTAACCACTTTAAATGAATAAGGAGTATACTTATCATAAATTACACCAATTTTCTTATTTATAAACTTATAAACATTATTACTGTTACTATTGTTACGATATAAAACAACAAATATCGCAATTGCTAAAACAATCAAAAATATTATAAATGTCATAGCATCCCCTCCTTTATTCAAATAGATTTTCGGTTTTCTTTTCTGAAGTAACCATTACTGAAGGGTTACTCACAGCAGGTGTCTGTTGATTTTCTGTTGAGCCAATAGTTTCCTTATTAACTTCAGACATCAAATTATTATTTATAGCCATATCAGACTGAGATTTTTGAACATCTTCATTTGTAAATTCATTCATCAAATTAACATTATTAGAAGCTGATTGAACTTGATTATTAAAAGTATCAGTTTCATTTATCTGAGCGTTTGTTTTCATAGAATCTTGTTCTACATAAGGCTCACCAGCCATATTTTGAAGTTCTTTTGGTAAAAATACACCTTGCACTTCCAAATAATCAATCAAATAAGGGCTAGGGTTATTTCTAATAACCTTTCCATCAGCACCTTTTCTATAAATAACATTATGTCGAGCTTCATTAGTGTCACTAGTTACATAAAACTCTGTAACTTCAGCGATTTCACGTTTGAATTTTCTTGTTGCTTTGTCTTGATATCCTCTAACATAAATTCCAATTTGAATATATCTACAAATAGAACTCATAAATTGATCCAAATCTTGATTAGTTTCAAGCAAACTATACATACGGTTTGGAATAGATGCTGCTTTATCAGCATGAATTGTTGACAAAATATAATGTCCAGAAGAAATCGAATTACGAACAGCTAAAACAGCTTCCGCACTACGTACTTCTGATAGTAAAATCCATTTTGGATTCTGTCTCATACAAGCTTCCAATATATCTGTATAAGATGCAATATTGTTTGTTTTTAAAGCAACTATATCACGATGAGGAAAAATCTTATCTAAGTGTAGTTCCAAAGTATCTTCAATTGTAATAACTTTTTCATTATCAGCAATTTTTGAAGCTAAATATTTAACTAGCTCGGTCTTACCAGAACCAGTTTCACCACAGACAATCATATTACAATGTCCTAATACACATTGTTCTAAGAAATCAATAATATCCAATTCAACATACTTTTCAGCTACTATCTTTTCTTTTTGCAAACGTATTTTAGCCGGTGTCTTACGAACAACACAAGCAATTCCGTTTTGAGCAACAGAATCATGGATAAAAGCTAAACGTAACTCTGCACTTTCAGCATCCAAGAATGGATGAGCCATATTGAAGGTTTTACCCATTACATTAGAGCATTGAAACGCTAGCTTTTCCATAAATGCGTCGTTAATAGCTGGGTTTTCGATTCTAAATATTCCCTTAGATAATGTTTTTAAGTGTATTTGTCCACCATTATCGTAAGAAATATCGGTTATATCATCATCATCCAAATAAGATTTCATTGGTCCAAAATCTATTTGGTCAAACATATTATTCATTATTATTGCCCCGTATTAGTTGAATTATTCATTGGAATATCAATTGTAATAGAATGTGCAGTACCATCATCTTCTTGAACTGTAGCAGTTAAAGTTCCTTCACCTGTATAAACTAATTCTTGTGTTCTCTTAGTTACAGTTTGACTTCTTCCACCATCTTTAACATATGTACAAGTATATGTTCCATCACATCCATCAGGGAATGTTATTGTTACTGTATTAGGATTTCCACCAGTTTCTTTTACTGTAGGTCTAAGTGCGTCATCAGTAGTTGTTTCCTCTTCTGGAAGACTAACTGAATGAGCATCGATATAATCTACTAATTGTTGTGTAGATACTGCAGTAGCACCTTCAGTATCAACTTGTCCACCATGTGGAACTGGATATAATTCAACACCTAAAGAATCCATATAAGATGCTTTCTTTAAAATAGTATATAAATTACTCTTTAAACCAAAGATTAACATAGCAGGAGTTCTTTGTTCACTAGTATTTTCAAATACTGCTCTACCAGAAGAATCCTTAACTGCTAAAACTTCAATATTTTCGATTAATTTACCAATCATTATTTTTTCGTCAGTTCCGTTTCCAACCTTCATGTAAATATCAATCATATTACCAGGAAAAATTGAATTACCATAAGTGCTTTCCATATTAACTGGAAAATTATAAACAACTTCACCTGATTTAACTTTTGTAAATGCTGCATCAGGTAATTCTTCTTGAGAAATTACTGTATCAGTATAGAACATACTTCCTTCAGGAATAACTGAATTAACATTTGAATATTGTCCTACTATTTGAGCTTTTGATCTAATAACATTATCACTAAGCGAAATGTTGGGCATATCCACTAATTGAACCATATCATCAGTAATTTCAGTTCTAGGTTGAATTGTTTGTGTAGCAACTGGAACTTGTACAGGTTCTACGGCATTATTAATCTGTGTACTATAACCGATGTAAAGTAAGATTAAAATTACCACAACTCCAATAATCGTTACTACATTTTTGTTTTTAAAAAACTTTTTAGCCGAAGCCGTTAAATTATCCATAATCTCATCCTCTCTTTTCTTTTATTTTAATAAGGTACTTCCAAAATAGCATCGATTCTATTTTGTAAATTAAATGTTACTTGGGTACTACCTCCAACACCCACTACGCCACTTTCTACGCTCAGGCTTACTTTAGGTGGTTTCTCGTTGATATCATAAAATTTAATTTTATATTGCCTAGACATACTTGCACTTTCAGCATATCTTCTAATAAAGTTTTCAACAAACTTTTCACGGTGAATTCTAATTTCTCCAGTAGAACGATAAGCCGAATAGTCAAAAGCATCCCACATCGCAGCTTCTGTCACTTCTTTTAAAAGTTGTGAATTATGCTCATCAGTATTAGTCAAATTTTGGAACAAAACGATGAAAAATATTGACATAACACCAAGACCAAGTACAAATATTCCCCAAAATGATTCTTTCACGTTCTATCCCTCCTAACTAAGATTATCATCACAACTATAAAAGGCATCTTTACTTACTTTATTTGCACATTCACCAGTTGTATCAACCTCGCTTCTTAAAAAATCACTCAAACATGCTCTACCATTATCTCTACAAACCAAATCCCAATCATCATATTTATGGTCATCGTTATAGTTTCTGATTGATCTAATAGTATTAGCATCTAATGTAACTTCATACAAAATATGATTTTCATCATAAACATCTTCACCTTCATCGGTAACATATTCTTGAACTACTCTATTATTATAACTACAATCAATCTTTTGCGTTTTTATATTATAACTACACCAGTTAGCCCCTGTATTTCTCTGTTCAGCATCCTGACCAGGAAATGGATTATTTAAATCTATTGTTCTATAAATAACATCTATACCACCAGTACCTGGACAAGTTCCATCTGGCATTGGTGCACATTCTCCAGAAGGACAACAACCATATGGACATTCATCTGCTGGACAATTTGGCGTAACCGGACAAATAGCATAATATTCTTCCTCAGTAATTTCATTGCCATCAAAATCATAATATTTCCCATTTTCAATTCGGCAACTATTATCAGCTGGACAAACCGCATAGTACTCTTCAGCCGTAACCTCAGTGCCATCTCCTAAATAATACTTTCCATTCTCAATTCGGCAAATACCATCATTTGGATCTCTAGTAACTGGACAAATATATCCAGAGTTACTGTTATCGAGCTTGTTTTGAACTATACAATCATTATTATTTCCAATCTTATTTTTAGTTCGGTTGTTAACACAATTATATAAGCCAGTATTATAACCATTACCATTTTTATATAACTTTGCACAAGCACTCTGAGTAATTTCACTATACTCATTATCGTCCAAAGAGCCTCTAACAATTGAATTGCCAGAAATAGCACCTGCATCTAGAGCCTTTTTATATATATTATCGTCAGTTGGGTTTGATGGATCAGCAAAATAATCATTGTTCATTTTATAAGCATTTTTTATTTTACTATTTGGATCAGTAGGCAACTCATAAGATAGTTGAACATCAGCAATTTTACCATCACCTTCAGTTTCGTTTTCAAAAGATATAGGTAAATTGGCAATTCCCAAATCCTTATATTCTGTATTTAATTCACTTTCGTTAATTCCATTTGGACCAAAGATAGAAAGTCCATCTTGAAGTCTAACATATCTATAAACATTATCCTCTAAAGTATAAGAAACCGTTTGCGTCATTGTAAGCATATTATTAGAAATATTTGAACTATAAGTATTATCAGCATACTCGTCAGACTCTAAAACAATAGATTTTTTACTATATTCACTATTATCTTTATTATTTTCAGTATATTTAAGGGTTACAGTACCAGCATTATCTTCAAAAGTAGAACGGCTATTTCTTTCAAAATTTGTTAAAGCTGACACATTATTATTACTACTTCTACACTCTCTAGTTCTTGTAACCGTAATAGGCTTTAAATTAGGAACAGTTGTCGTTAAAGCTGACAACTCTTCGTTTGTAGCATTAACTGTAAAATAACGTCCAGTATTAACTTTTATATGACTTGTTAAATCTGGAAATTTAACTGTATATTCCTCTCTACAGAAAACTCCATTACCTTTATTATAATAAGTTCGCGCATTAGCTATTTTAGAATTTGGACTATCAAAAATAGCATCCCAATTAGTAGTATCTTGAATAATATATGCCTTATTAGAAAAACCAGTTGCCGAGCAATTAACACACGCAGCATCTATTGAATAATCATATTCTCTGAAAACATCTGTCGAAAACCACAAAATGTTGTAACCAGACCCATTGTTTTGATTAGCAAAGCTGCCTGTTAATCGTGACTTAATTTGATTACCATTAGAACTGTTAAAAATATTCATTTCATTTATAGCATTTACAATACCAATATCATCTCTTGTAGTAAAAAGATCACTATTGGCTTGAACGCTTGCTGGAGCAATAGCAACTTCTCTATTACCAACGAGATATCTCTTTACTGCTGTATTTCCGGCCGCATCTTTTCTGCCCATAACCGTCCAACGTTCAGTACTATTAACACCACCACAACCATTTTGAAAACTTACCAATTTTTGAACAATTATTCTATATCCATATGAATCATATCGCCCAGGATTATCATCATGTTCTCTTCTCATATCAGCCTCATCAATAGCAAATCCATTCGCACTTGTTATATAAGACTCAATAAGCTCATCATTTTCTAATTTGCCATCTGGAAAGATTCCATCAATAGTCTCTTTATTTATAAGACGGTTAGTCAAGTCAGCCAAAGGACCACTCGTTACATATCTAGCACCATCTCTAGCTGTATTAGTAGCATTTAAAGCATCTACATACTCTTTTACCTCTCTAATAGCTATAGAACTATTCTGTTGACCACGATATATAGTAATATTCCCTATTCTATTAGGAAGCTGAACTACAACTGTCTTTAAAATTTCGCGGCCACCATTTTTATTTTTATAAACCAAATCATATCTATATGCAGCTGTGTTAAATCGCATTCCTCCATTACTAGTACCATCATCGGTACCTACTTGCCAGAAACTATCAGAACAAGAATCATTTCCACCGCCACTGTTTCCACTAGAAGAACCACTAGATGATCCCGTTCCTCCACCTCCAGTTATTGCAAATGCAGCTGTTGGTAAAGCACTAACCAAGCATATAAAGACAATAAAGATGTTTTTTATTTTCTTCATCATAAATCCTCCCTACCTCTACATTATTTTTCTTTTCTTCTTCTAAACATTATAACTATTACTGTTAATCCAATAATTACACCGAAGAAAATAAACATCGGTACATTATTCTGTAAAGTTTCTAAAATAATTTCCCAAACACTAGACTTTTCTTCAATTTGAGATTGTACTTTCGCATTTAACTCTTGTTTGTAATTGTTTAATGACAAATTAAATTGCTCTTGAGTAATAGTAAAGTTTCCCCATTTTTGACAGTATTTAAAATTAGGATATTGTTTACATTCATCATAAAGTGAATAAGCGTTTATTGTTGGCAAGTTAATAGTCTTTCTAAGTAATTTTTCCCCACGACAAGCACTATCATTTGAATATATATCAAATCTAACAGTATCACTATGAAAATTAAATGTTTTCTCATTACCATCGCCATAATAAATTCTTCCATAATTATCCTCAGCATATAAATCTGATGTCAAATTAGTCATATACACTGTAAAATTTGTACCATCATAGGTATAAGCCAATTGAACATTGCTAGCAAGTCTAGATAACTCTGCCTGTCTTTGATAATCACATTCTGCACGTGTTATCAAAGGAGTTACGCACATACATATCAAAGCAAAAAACAAATATTTAACCTCTCTAAACCTCACTGGCGTATCCTCCCCTCTATTATAACACATTATTTTGTTATTTTAAAATATATCTATAAGTATAATTACGAATAGTAAAAGTTAAATATATCTCACTAGCATTCTTAACATCACTAGGAACTTCAATGTAATAGTCTGACAACTTAGTAGATGAAGTAGGCTTTACATTTTGCGTGTTAATCTTTTGAGATATCCACTTGTCATTTACCTTATAATTAATAGTTACAAAAGTGTTAAGAAATGAATAGAAATCTGAAATTTCTAAACTATTTACATTTTTATCCATATTAAATTCCCCATCAATTTTCATTAAAGTTTTCAAATAATTACCTGTTGCTGTAGGCGTCAAATATTCACTAGATTTTAGACACTTATCAGTTCCATAACAATAATTATAGTCAACCTTAAATTTATCGTTTATTTCATAACGATCTATCTTTAATGTTGCATTTTCTAAAACGCTATTTTCAAAGGTCTCTTCTTCACCAAGTTTACTAGTATTAGCCTCTTCATTATCAACTAAAGAAATTGGATTTAATGTTACTAAAATACTTTTAGCTCCAACTTCACCTTTTACATAACTAACATTATCATTAAACTTTAAAACCATTTTCTTGTTAGCGTCCTCTTCTGGAACAACAAATGTTAAGATATAACTTTGAAATTCATTATTAAGCTCTTGGTTTACATACGCTGTCCCAAGATCATACAATTCTTTAGCATAATTGCTATTTTGACTATATGAAACATTATCAATCCTAAGCGTAGCAAGTCCCGTATTTAATGTTTTTTTAATATCACCATTTTTCTTAACATCTAGCTTTACAACAACAATCATATCATCAGTTAACTTATTGCCTAAAGCATTTGTTTGTGTTAAATAAGTGTCTCGTACATTCGCAACAACTCCACTCGCCGAAAATGAAGTTCCCTGATTATAAGAAGCCGTATAAACACCCAAATTCAAATAAATTGTAAATGCTAATACTACTACTACAATAATTCCAATCGTATTAATTAAAAACTTATTCTCGCCATACACATATTTAAATTGTCTAAATTTATACTTAACTTGTCTTTGTAATTTATTTTGATCAAATTCCAATGCAACTTCAATTTCTTCACTGTCTTTGTCGTTGATGTCTAATTTTTGTAAATCCGTTCCAAAATCAAATTGTTTAATATCAAACCCAGTAGCTCTGACAATATATAAAATTAAACTTACAAACTGTAAAGCCGCCGCTATCATAAAGAAATCTCGAAGTGCGCTAGAAAAACGAATGTCTAAAATAGAAGCACTAATATCTCTAAGCACCGGATAAGTTACACCATACAAAATAATAACAAAAACATATACAATTAAACTGTAAATATAAAGTGCTTTGGGCTTTTTCTTGTAAATCATTACCGAAAGCAAAATAATTATTAAAATAATAACACCTAAAACCATTATGAAACTATACATGTTCAATAGCGATCTAGGCGATAAATCATTAAGAGCTGAACTATAATCATTAACATAAGCTCTAAAGAAATTATAAAGTGTAAAAGAACGATACAACAAAACCG
>CALVIJ010000009.1 GCA_944329505.1 uncultured Bacilli bacterium
AATTATTGCACCATCAGTTTTAGTTATTTTATAAATTACCGATGGAGAAGTTGCAATATGTGTAATACCAAATTCTCTTTCTAATCTTTCTTCAATGATTTCCATATGAAGTAAGCCTAAAAATCCACATCTGAAACCAAAGCCTAAGGCTTGTGAAGTTTCTGGTTCAAATTCTAAAGCTGCATCATTTAATTTTAGTTTTTCTAAAGCTTCTCGCAATTCCGGATATTTATTAGTCTCTATTGGATATAATCCGCAGAAAACCATTGGTCTCATAGGTTTATAACCTGGTAAACTTTCTAAAGCGGGATCACTTTCTAAAGTAATTGTATCTCCTACTTTAATATCACTTATACTTTTTATACTAGCACATATATATCCTACTTCACCACACTCTAAAGTTTTTGTACTTTGAGGTTTTGGAGTACTAAAACCTAACTCTGTCACTTCGTGAACAGCATTTGTAGCCATGAATTTTATTTTATCTTTTAAGTTTAATTTACCATCTTTTATCCTAACTAGAACGACAACACCTTTATATGGATCAAAATAACTGTCAAAAACTAAAGCTCTTAGTTTATCATTTGAATTTCCTTTAGGTGTGGGTACTTTTTCGATAATGGCTTCTATTAGTTCTTTAACACCTTCTCCAGTTTTAGCACTAGTTAAAATTATTTCATCTTCTTCAAATCCTAATGTTTCAATCAACTCATTTTTTACTTTTGGGACATCTGCATTAGGAAGATCTATTTTATTAATAACTGGTATTATAGTTAAATCGTTTTCTAGAGCTAAATAGACGTTGGCTAAGGTTTGAGCTTCAATTCCTTGTGCGGCATCAACTACTAATACAGCACCTTCACAAGCAGCTAGACTTCTAGATACTTCATATGAAAAGTCAACATGGCCTGGGGTATCTATTAAATGCATTATATAATCTTCATTTTTATAATTATAATGAAGTCGTGCTGCATTTAATTTTATTGTAATGCCTCTTTCTCTTTCAATGTCCATATTGTCTAATAATTGATCTTGTTTTTCTCTTTCAGTAATAGCTCCTGTCAGTTCCAATATACGATCGGCTAAAGTACTTTTACCATGATCTATATGGGCTATTATAGAAAAATTTCTGATGTTTTTTTGTTTCATGATTATCACCTTTATATAATTATATCATAACCATCAATTATATAAAATGGTGTAGAAAAAAAGATAACATAATAGTCATCATTTATTATCACATATCAAATTTTGTTCATTAGTTTGGTTACATTTAAAATTACCAAAGGTTAAATTTTTGACAGTTACAGTTCCATCAACGTTTATTTGAACACTACCATCTGTCGGTAATTTACCAAGATTTTTTATATTTAAACTTCTTTCATAATTCACTTTTTTACCAAGTTCATAAAATGTATATCCATCTTCATTAAATTCTACTTTAAATGGTAATCCTACTTCATTTAAAAGATTCATATCAGTATAAAATGATTTTACAGTATCAATAGTTCCTTTGGTGCTGGTGATTGAAGATTGTTTAGCCATATTGTAAACTATTTTAGATATTGATGGTACTAAAATGATTAATATCAATAGAAAAAAAACCATGATGGCACTATATTCTACTACTCTAATTGTTGCACGATGTGCATTTTCTTCTTTCATAACGACCAGCCTCTATTATAATGATAGCATAATCGAAATAAATAAGCAAGAAGATAATTTTGGCATGTTAAAAGGAACTATTTCTAGTTCCTTATATTTTTTGTCCTTCGTATGATCCACCAACGTGGTTATTAGCATTACTAGCAGTATCTAATTCAACATCAGCGACAGTTCTTGAACAGAACATTTTGTTAGGATTAAAATCGTTAGTTCCTTCCGTCATTGTTGTACAATAATACTGACCAAATTTTAATTTATAGGCGATAATGTTACCATCAGCTAAAATTGTAACATATCCTCCTTGTGGCATTTCACCACTTGCTGATACAGCTTGTGCATTAATATACCCTTTACCATATCCACCACCAGTGGCAACTACAGTTTCCCAATCTGTATTTTCCGTTCCTCTATTATTTCCTTTAGGGAAGTTTACTGTAAATGGAGTGCCAACTGGATCTGCCTCTGTTTGAGCTTGTGAATATGCAACTCTAACTGCGTCGATAGTTCCCCAAGCTTTATCAACAGCAGCATTTCTCCTAGAATCTTCAATAACATTTAAAATGATTGGAGTTGTAATTAAGGCGATAATAGCTAAGATAACGATTACGGCCAATAGCTCAATCAAAGTAAAACCTTTTGAATTATTTCTCATCTATTTCACCTCCTCGCCCCTATTCTGTTATCAATATACCACATTTTTTTACATAAATCAATCTTTTTTGTTATTTTAATTTTTCAATAATTATAGAGTTATTGTATTATAAAGGTAAATTTAATTAATTTTATTTTATCATGAATTTATTTGAGTTTTCGCTCTTTTTAATAGAAGAAGTTTACAAAATAATACAAATTAATCATCAATTTCTTTCTTTAGCTTAATATCATTTATTTTATAACCTTTTTCAATAGATGAAATATTAAGATTTTCTATAAATAAAGTTGCTTTAAAATCTTTGATAGAATCTGTGATTGCTTCATTAAGTTCATCATTTAAACTTATATCTAAAGTCTCTACTGGTGTTTTTAATGATACATTATTATTTGTCTTTTCTCCACGAACCTTACTTATTATTTCAGCAATCATGTCACCATTTTTCATTTCATTAGTAAAATCAAATTGTAAAGGTTTAATTTCTGTTAAATGAATAGATTTTTCTTGATGATATATTTCTTGATAAATCTCTTCAGTAACAAATGGGAAGAAGATACTAAAATCTTGTAATAATTTATATAATAAAGTATAAACTGTTTTTTGACCAGAATATCTTGCTTCTTCACCAAATTCTTCTGGTCTATATAATCTATGTTTAACAATTTCAATATAGTTATCACAGAAATTCCAGAAAAATTTCTCTAAAATATTTAAAGCTAGTCCTACTTCATAATCATCAAGATATTTTATAAAGCTTTTTTCCATTTCTTGATATTTTCCTAATATCCATTTATCTATATATTCATAATTTTCTATATCTTTATCTTTATAATCTTGAAGATGCATTTCTATAAATTTAGATACATTCCATATTTTATTAATTAATTTTCTTCCTATTTCAATTGTATGTTCAGAAAAATAACTATCTGTTCCAAGTTTACTATTTGCACACCAATATCTAACATTGTCGGCTGAATATTTTGTTAATAACATTTGTGGTGATAATTCACTATTGTTCTTACTTTTACTTATTTTTTCACCATTTGAATTTAACCCAAACCCTGAAATTGCTACATTATCCCAAGGCCTTGTACCAAGATGATAAAAACTCTTAACGATTGTGTAAAAGTCCCAAGTTCTGATAATATCATGTGCATTCATTCTCAAACTCATAGGTTTTAAAATATTTTCATAATTTTCTTTTTCTCCATATTTCATATTAATTAATGGAGTTAAAGATGAAGTAGCCCATGTATCCATGACATCTGTTTCCGGTGTAAATTCTTCGCATCCACAATTTGGACATTTATTTATTTTAGGTTTATCAGTAAGTGGATTTACTGGTAGATCTTCTTTTTTTGCAAAAATTGGTTTGCCACAATCTTTACAATACCATACTGGGAATGGTACTCCAAAATATCTTTGTCTTGAAATACACCAATCCCACATAATATTTTCAACCCATTCATTATATCTATTTTGCATGTGAGCTGGATGCCATTTGATTTCATTTCCTATTCTTAGGAAATCCTCTTTATGGCTCATAGTATCTATAAACCATTGGTTCATTACAGAATATTCAACTTCTTTCCCACATCTTTCATGGGTTTGAACTTCGTGTTCTAAATCTTCAATTTTCACGATAAAGCCACCGGTTTGTAAATCTTCAATTATTCTTTTTCTAGCTTCTTTAATTTTTAATCCACCATAATTAGGAACATCATCAATTATATATCCATCTTTAGTAAAAATATATTTTAGAGGTAAATTATATTTTTTCCACCATTCGATATCTGTTTGATCTCCAAAGGTACAGCACATAACTGTTCCTGTTCCTTTTTCAATATCTACTTTTTCATCAGCTTTAATTGGAACTTCTACATCAAGTACTGGTATATGTGCGGTTTTTCCAATTAAGTGTTTATGTTTTTCGTCATTTGGATTAACAAATACGCAAACGATTGCTGGTAATAGTTCTGGTCTAGTGGTGGCAATAGTAAATTCTTCACCATCTTCGACAGTTGTAAATTTAATATAATTAAAGGTTGTTTTAACTGTTTTGGTTTCAAGTTCTGCTTGAGCAATAGAGGTTAAACATTCATTACACCAAAGAGCTGGAGACTCTTTATGATAACAATGTCCTTTGGCTACTAAATCTAAAAATGAATTTTGACTTATTTTAATTGTAGATGGGCTAACTGTTTTATAATGAATATCCCAATCTGTACTTATACCTAATTTACTAAACAAGTTTTGGAATTCATCTTCGTATTTATCTGTAGTTTTATAACACAATTTTGAAAAGGCTTCTCTTCCAATTTCATGGGCTTTTTTTCCTTGCTCTTTTTCAACTAGTCTTTCACTAGGTAATCCATTGTCATCAAAACCAAAAGGATAAAATACATTATAACCTCTAAGTCTTTTATATCTAGCAATCATTTCTGTTTGTGAATAAGAAAATATGTGACCAATATGAATTTTTCCGTTTACGGTTGGAGGTGGTGTATCAATTGAAAACACTTTTTTTCCATCAGGAATAAATTTATATATTTTATTTTCATTCCAATAATTCAACCACTTTTCTTCTTTTTCTTGTGCTTTATATTTTTTATCTAGCATATTTTACCTTCTTTCTTCTTTAAAATTCAAAAAACTTATAAATTTAAGGACGAACTAGCCGTGGTACCACCTTAATTTATAAGTTTTACTTATCTCTAATAAGTTTAACGCACTTCTTACGGATTTTCCTACTATTATTTCAAAAAATCAGCTTGGTCAAGCTACCTTCAATATTTTCTATTATTAGTTTACACCTACCACTAATTCTCTTTAAATAGATAAATATCTACTCCTCTTGGTCTTTGCTTTTTAATTAATTATACATGTTTTTCGCTTATTTTACAATACTTTTGTTCCACAAAGAAAGCAAGTTGTAGCTGTTGGTGCTAATCTAGTTCCACATTTTGGACATACTTTTGGCTTTCCTTGATCAGCAATAATTGGTTTTTCTTCTTTTTGTTCGGCTTGTTTAGCTTCAATTACTGTTTCTTGCCTTTCGTCTGGCTCTAAGGCATTGTTTGAAAAAACATTGTCATTATTTTGAACAGTATAAAGATTTGTTGGTGGTTCTTCTTGAACAGCATTATTGATTTGAACATATGCTTCTGGATTAATTACAACATCACCAACTTCTACTTGGTTTTCAGGTTGTACTGAGTTATTTTCAGGTTCTGTAGCAAATAAAATGTTTTGATTACTTATAAATTGTTCAGTATCATCATACATATGAAGCATAAATTTTGGATTTTTAAAAGTTAATTCTGGAAATTTATACATAGGAATAATTATAAACCAAATGGATTCTTTCGGATTCATTCCATAAGCTTTTAATA
The DNA here is from genome assembly GCA_944329505.1 of uncultured Bacilli bacterium. Classification (GTDB taxonomy): domain Bacteria; phylum Bacillota_I; class Bacilli_A; order RF39; family UBA660; genus Coprosoma. The sequence continues at coordinate 5,710 of CALVIJ010000009.1, forward strand.
ATTCTTTTATAATTATATTATAATAGTATAAATTAAAAATAGGAATTAAAGTTTTATAAAATATGCTTCTTTTTAAATCTAACCAATCAACTAAGATTAGCCTATTATAAAACGGAATATAAGCTTTCCACGCAGGAATTCTTGCACCTTTAAATAGTTTACCTAAGCATATCTTTACTGTCAGATACACAATGAAAAATACAAGAAAAAGCATTAAAAAATATTTACCTGTTCCTTCAAACATTGTTTAGCCTCCTTTTTATTATAATTATAACATGACATTGAGCTAATTGAAATACCATTTTTATTTTAAAAAATAATTGTGTGTTTTTTCATACTTTAAATTGGTCGACATTCCATGGCCGGGATATATTTGAGTATCGTTTGAATAAGTTTTAATTTTATCTAAACTTTTCATCATTTGTTCCATACTACCTCCTGGCATGTCAGTTCTACCAATTGTTTCTTTAAAAAGAAAATCACCAGTAAACATAACGTTATCGGTTTTAAAATAGTAAGTGACACTATCGTCAGTATGCCCTTTTGTTGAGATTACTTCAAAATTAAATGGTCCAAATGAATATTCTCCTTCTTTTGGATTTTTTAATACCAAGTTTTTATCAAAATTATTTAAAACTCCTATATGATCTGGGTGCTGATGAGTAATTAAAACTTTGACAACTTCTTTGTCTTTAATGATTTTTGATATTTTGTCATATTCATCGCCTGGGTCAATCACTATTAATTGGCCTTTCTTTTCTAAAACATAACAATTGGCTTTTAAGTAACCAACTGCAATTTTGTGTATTTTCAATTTAACCTTCTAAGCTGAGCTAAAGTTTCTCTTAATGAATCATTACTTGATACTTTATTTTTTTGATCAGTTGGTTTTATATTGTTTTTTGGAACGTTTATTTTTCCAACATTTGGATGAAGTTTAGCTCTTAATTCATTTGGGTCTTGGTTAAATCCTCTTTTAATAGTCCCTTTTAGCATCATGTCTTTATTATTTGGATTTATTATCATAATTCTTCTCCTCTCTAACAGTGACCGGTTTCTATATAGTTTTTTACCGGTCCATAAGTCTTACGATAACCATCTATTAAACCATATTTATTAATAGCTTCTAAATGTTTTTTGGTAGGATAACCTTTATGATTTTTGAAACCATATTCTGGATGTTTTTGATCGATTTCATACAAAATTCTATCCCTAGTTACTTTGGCTATAACACTGGCGGCAGCAATGGATATGCTTTTAGCGTCTCCTTTGATTATTGGCATAACTGGTATATCAATATCTATTGGCATAGCATCAGATAAAACATATTCTAAAGATATTTTTTTTTGAACTTGTCTGATAGCTGTAATCATAGCTTGTCTACTGGCTTTATAAATATTGATTTTATCAATTTCTTCTGGTGAAACTATTCCTATACCATAAATCGTATTTTCCACAATATAGTCATAAAACTGATTTCTTTTTTTTTCACTTAATTTTTTGGAATCAGTCAAACCATCTAATTTAAAGTTTCGAGGTAAAACTACACAAGCAGCAACGACTGGTCCAAAAAGTGGGCCTCGCCCGGCTTCGTCAGTTCCTCCAATGACATTTACTCTTTGGTTGTATAATTGTTTTTCGTATTGCCATAAGTCCATGATTTCCCTACTTTCATATATGATTATAACATATATTTGTATTATAAATCTATAATTTGATATTTAAAATTAAGATTATCTAAGAATTTAAACATGTCATCCATGGTGATAAAAACAGTTGCTGTATTATCGTTGGGATGAAAGGTTATGATTTTCTCATTTAAAATAGCTTTATCGATATATACATTTATATCTTTTTCTTTATTATTAATGATTCCAAATAGAGAAACAATACCTGGTTCTAGTTGCATCTTGTTTTTCAAAGCTTCTTCATTGGCAAAATGTAATCTTTCTCCAGTAATTTCACCTAGCTGTTTTAAATCTACTTTTTTATTATCATCGAGAATTACTAAATAAAAATTACGATCTTTTTTTCCAGCTAAGAATAGGGTTTTTGAAAGAACTCCTTCATGACCCTCAACATATTTATCGGCAAGTTCTGTGGTGTATGCTGGGGGATGATTTACTATCTTGTAATTAATATTCATGTTTTTTAATGTTTCTAATACTTCTTTCATTTTTATCACCTGTTTATATTGTATCACATTTTTTTCATATTTAAAAAGAGGAACTATGTCCATCTTATTTTTTTATTTTAATAGATTTAATTTAGTGATAGTGCTTACCTATTTCAAGTATTTTTTTCTTAGTCAATTTTTTTATCATATGTTTTTGTAATTTTTGAGCCATTCCAGTTTGAATATTATTTTCTTCAGATAATGGATCAACTAATATAGCTTTTATACCATATTTTTTTGCGCCAACAATATCAGATAGTAATTGATCACCAACGGCTACGACATTTTCCTTACCAGACTTTATTATGTTTAAAGCTTGATTATAAGCTGCTTTAGTTGGTTTTCCAGCATCGGCAAGCATTGGAATATTTAATGCTTGAGCTATAGGAATTACTCTTTGGGGGTGATTATTAGAAACAAGCATGATTTTAAATCCTCTTGATTTTAATTCATCAAATAACTTTTTTGTGTCTTTGGGAAGATTTAAATCATCAACTTTAGCTATTGTATTATCAACATCAAATAATAAAGTATCTATTTGATTTTCTTTTAAATTGTTATAGTCTATGTCGTAAATGTTTAAATAATAGGCGTCTGGGGTAATGGCATTTATTTCTTTTTTAGAACCGAACATTACTTTGGCAAATGTTTGAAGCATTAAAATGTTTTTTTTAAGCATAAGTAAAAAATAGTCACCGAAGTGCCTATTTTTTCTCCTTTTCTAATTTTGTAATTACATTTTTAGAAACTTCGATTACTTTGTTTTTTATAGTGTTAGCTGATTTTTCAATAACTGGTGTTCCTTTCTCAATTGCATAATTAACTAATTCTTCTGCTGAATCTTGAAGCTTTTTTGCTTGCTTTTTAGCTTCTGATAAAACTGTCTCTTTGTCTAATTCAGCTATTCCTTCTTTTAATTCTTCAATTTTAGCTTCAACAGTTTCCTTAACGTCATCCATATCAATATTTTTTACTTTGTTAATTAGATCATCAAACATTTTCTTTAAGTCTTCTCTAGTTTCTGATCCTTTTTTTAGGTGCAAATAAAAGCCCTAATGCGGCACCTACTCCAGCACCGACAACAAATTTTCCAATACCTTTACTTTTCTTCGTCATTTTCTGATTCCTTCTTTCTATTAAATATTTTACCAATAGCATTAGATAAAAAGCCAATGATCGTATCGCTAAATCCAACTACAGCATCTGTTGTATTATCAATAATACAAAATAGTCCATTTAATTTTTGAGATTTTTGACTAACATCGTCGATAAGTTTATCAACTTTATCTAATGTTTTAATGGCATTAATAACTAAAATAAGTAAAGCAATTACTAAGACAATTAATAATATGTAAAACATTAAAGATAATACATCAGCAAAACTAATAAACATTATTTATTCCCCTTTTCATACATAGAATCAATTAAACTAAATAATTCTTGATCACTTATTTTTCTTGGCTCTTTTTTTGACTTTTCTTCAACAACTGGTTTATCCATTTCTTCTTCTAGAAGATCAGTTAAATCATCTTCTTTTGTAGAACCATGTCTAGGTTTTTCACCAATAGTGCTCGAATCAAAATTATAGTCATCTTCTTTTACTTTGATTGAAGTTTCTTCAGTAGTATCTGGTGTTTTTTGATAATTTTTGTTTTCTTCTTTTTCACTAAATAGTACTCTATTTCCACCAAACAATGTGGTTTCGATATCAGCTTCCAATCCACCATAAGCTTTGTTTCTAATAGCGTCAACGTTAGCTTCTTTAGAACTATAATATGAAGAACGACCTTCAGTTTTTGAAGTTAATTCGTCTCTTTGATATCCTTTATCTAAAATCCCGTATACTGGAGAGATAATTGGTGATGGTCTAAATACTCTTTTTTCTTCTTTTGGAGGATTGTAGACTTCTTTTCTATGACCAGTTTTTTTCTTTTCTTCCTTTTTTTCTGGTTTAACATCGATAGATTCAAAGTCATTATCATCAAAAAATGGAAATTTATATTCAGTTTTTTGTGGTTGTTCTATCTTTTCTTCTGGTTCAATAAAATCCTCATCTGTATACATTTCTGAACGAGATTTTTTTGGTGAAGGAATTTCTACTTGAATCACTTCTTTTTGAATAGGTTCTTTTGGTTCTTCTTGTTCTTCTACTTCTACTTCTTCGGTAAATAAGTTTTTAAATTTATCAATTAATCCCATATAATTACACCTCTACTCTTCTTCATAACGTAAAAAGCTATCATCGTTATTATTTTTAGCACTAAATACGTTATAAGTTTCTTCTTTATTTTTTAGAAAGTCGTCTTCTAATGATAATTTTACTATGTTGTTATTGTATTTTATTGTCGATAAAATGTATGAACAGTTTAAAACTGTGTCATTAATTTCTTCTTCTGGAACTAAAGACTCAATTCGCGCATAATTATAGACGAATTCAATTAGATAAAAGTCTTTTTGTTTAGTTATTTCTAAATAACCAATTTTTCCATCATTACCTATTTTTCTAGAATAGTATTTACTATCATCTTCTTTATAATCTAAGGACTTCTGATAGTAATAACTAATTTCATCTAAATATAGATAATAATATACTCCATTTGAATAAAGCTTATCATTAGAACCACTACTGTCGATATAAGTTACTCCTCTTGGTACATAATACTTATATCCACGCCCCACACGGTTATATAAAGTATTTTCTTTGGATAATATGACATCTACAATATTATCGATACTAGTTGTATCAATTCTAACAATTGTACAACCGGTTAGAATTAATGTCACTAGTGCTAAAAGAACTTTTTTCTTCATATACACACCTGCTTACTTTAAATTATATCAAACTTTGCTTTATTTTCCTAATAAAGCATTTACTTTACATGTAAAATTGTGTCTACTTCTCTATTTCGACCATATATATAGGGAAACCAAGACTGACAAATCTTTTTTCATATTCAGTTTCGACATTATCTATATCATCTTTATGAAGATCTAAAGAAATGTTTATTATTTTATAGTTATAATCGACAAATGATTTTAATGAGAACTCAAACAAATGACGATTATCAGTTTTTTGAATAATGTGTTTTTTTTCTTTAAAAATCTTGTCATATCTATTTAAAAATTTTTTACTGGTAAGTCTTCGATCTTCATGTCTGTTTTTTGGCCATGGATCGGAAAAGTTTAAATATATTGTATCAATTTCTTGATCGAAAATTTTTTCGATTTCTGTAGCATCGAAACGAATTAATTTTAAATTTGGAAGATCAATATTTTCTAGTTTTTGAGTTGCTCTTAAAATCACACTATCAAATTTTTCGATACCAATAAAATTAATGTTTGGATATTTTTGAGCCATATTAATGATAAAATCTCCCTTCCCCATACCAATTTCTAGATGTATTGGGTTATCATTGTTAAAAATCTTTTTATATGTGCCTTTATGTTTCTCTGGATCTACGATTATATAGGGAGATTTAATGATTTTTTCTTTAGCTCCTTTGATGTTTTTTAATCTCATGTTTATCACCTTATAATATTATAACATAAACTCGCACCAAAAATAAACAAAAGCATATAATTAATTAGAACATGAAAGGAGTAATAAGTGTGAAAAAAGATCGCGATTGTGGAGGTATGGCTTATCCTGTTTATCCTCAAATGGTTCCTAATTTTGGGGGAATGGTGATGCCTGGGCAAATGATTCCAGTGCCTGGAGGGAATATGAATATGGGAATGAGTAACGTCCCGCTTACGAGTGTTCAAAGTACTATTAATAGTAATGATTTAAGTGCTTTATCTAATCAAGTTAACAACTTAGAACAAAGAGTTACTAGGTTAGAAAACACAGTTAATAATAGTAATTACAGCAACTATAATACATCGAATTATCAAATGATGTGAATTAAATAAGGACTGTTGAAAATCAATTATTTAATCTTTCAACAGTCCTTATTTTACAATTTTTAATATTTCTTTTATCTTCCTAAACCCATTTTTTCTTTCATCAACTCATATTTTTCTTTAGCTTCTTTTTTAGCCACTTTAATTCCATTATCTAAAATATCGTCTAATTCTTTTGAATTGATAATTTTATTATATTTTTCCTGAATATTCATCAATTTTTCAACTACAATATCAGCTACGGCTTTTTTAAATTCAGCATAAGAATAATTTGAGAATTTTTGTTCAGTGTCTTTTATGCTTATTTCAGCTAATGCTGAATATATATTAATTAAATTAGAAATACCAGGTTTATTTTCGATATCAAATTTAATTTGGTTGTCACTATCAGTTGTTGCTCTCATTATTTTACTTCTGATTTCTTCTTCAGAATCAAGAATTCTAATAACACCATTTTGGTTTTCGCTAGATTTGCTCATTTTTTTTGTTGGATTAATTAAATCCATTATTTTAGTACCTGTTTCAGTTATTAATGGTTCAGGAATTTTAAAAGTATTTCCATAAGTTTTGTTAAAGTTAATCGCAATATCTCTAGCTAATTCAACGTGTTGTTTTTGGTCAATTCCAACTGGTACATAGTCAACATCATATGTTAAAATATCAGCAGCCATTAATACTGGATAAGTTAATAATCCGGCTGTAAATTTTTCATTTTTGCGGCTTTTATCTTTGAATTGGGTCATACGTGTTAATTCCCCATATGATGTATTACATTCTAACATCCAAGATATATTGGTATGATATTCATTTTCTGATTGAATAAAAATAGTGTTTTTTTGTGGATCAATATCACAAGCTAAATAAATAGCAAGTAAATTTTTAATGTTTTCATGTAAAACAATAGGGTCTTGTTTAACTGTTATAGCATGCATATCAGCAATAAACAAATACGAATCATATTCGTTTTGATTTTTCACCATTTGTTTTATAGCACCAATATAATTTCCTAAGGTAATTGTACCAGTAGGTTGTAATCCTGTTAGTATTTTTTTCATAATTCTTTTTCCTTTCTACTATACATAAATATAATCGAAATATTTTAAATTTTTTAATAAATGTTTTAACATTATATAATAAATAGGCTTATGAGCCTATTTATTAATGATCTTCTTTCAAAAGTTGAATTTAGCCAAGAGCTAAACTTATTTATAATTAATTTTTATATTATTTTTTGGAAATACTTTGATAGATTTTATTTAAAATTTCAGCACTCTTAGCAACTTTTGTTTCTAGTTTATTATTTTGAGATTGTAATCTAGCTATTTCTTCACGATATTTATCATTTTCCTCTTTTAAGTCGTTAATTTTTCTATTAAGACTTTCTCTTTCAGTAGAAGTTTCACTATTAATTTTGTCTAATTTTTCTATTTCAAGTTGTAATTTTCTGATTTTTTCGTCTTTTGAATCCATTTCTTCTTGCATATTTTCATATTTATCAACAAAATTCGATACAATATCGGTAATGTCTTCAAACGATTCTTCATCAGTAGTTTCTTCTGCATAAATTTCTGATTTTTCAGGTTTTAACAATTCCGGTTTTTCTTCCACTGGTTCTGTATTCAAATCTAAATCTTCCATAACTGAAGATAGATTGTCTATTTCGTCTAATAAACTTTCAGCCTCTTTTGGAGAAATTTTAATCATTTCATCGACAAAAGTTGGCTCTTCAAAAGATTCTGGTTCTTCTTCTACATCATCAAGATATTTACCATAAATGTTTAATTCAGTTATCTTACTCATTATATCTTCAATATTAACCGCATATTTATTCATTAAATTACGGATATTTTTGTCTTCAGAGTAACTTTTAAAGAAATCTTTATCATCAGGAATCAAGATATTGGCTCTAAACATTTGCTTTTCTTCCCTACCTTGTTCACCGTCACTAAAAGCAATGTCCATATTCTCGATAACTGAATTTATAAAATCTTCTTTTCTCTCAACCGCTTCATCAAATGGTAATTTTTTAAATGATTTGAATATTTTTTTATTATCTTCTCTTATATCGTGTGCTAATTTTTTGATTGCTAAAAATCTTTCTTTTTCTAACATATTTCCACCTCTTTATTCTTTTATAACCTTTTCATTATGCCCTGGAATCATATTTTCCGTCTTTGGTTGAAACAATAACATGTTCATGTTCACTTATAAACAAAGGAACTTTAATTGTAAGTCCGTTCTCTAAAGTGGCTTCTTTAGTTGCATTTGTTGCTGTATTTCCTTTAACAGCAGGTTCAGTAGCTGTAACTTCATATTCAATTTTTTCAGGTAAATTTATACCTAAAACTTCGCCTTTATAGAAAGTAACTTCTACTTCTAAACCTTCTTTTAAAAACTTAACATTATCTCCTAAGCTTTCTTTAGATAAATCGATTTGTTCATAAGTTTCCATATTCATGAAATTATACATATCTCCACTGCCATATAAATATTGCATTGGTTTTTTTTCAATAATAGCTTTTTCAAACTTTATATTAGTATTAAATGTTTGTTCAATTGTTGAACCAGTTCGCAAATTTCTTAGTTTGATGCGGACAAAGGCAGGACCTTTACCTGGCTTAACGTGTAAGAATTCTAAAATCAAATAGATATTCCCATCAATTACAATTGTCATTCCATTTTTAATATCATTAATATTTATCATACTTTACCTCCATGAATTATTTTTTTTCATTGTGCTCTGTATGTTTTTTACATTTAGGGCAATATTTGTTTAACTTTAATCTTTCAGGCGTATTCCTTTTGTTTTTTTCTACACGATAATTTTCATTTTTACAGACTGAGCAAACTAATGTCACGTTGTCTCTAACTTCGCCTTTTTTTGCCATAATATCCCTCCTTTTTGTATTTCTTATAACATTATATCAAATTATGGGTAAATTTCAAAGTATTTTTTAGAAACTCTTTGAGCTAAACGCTTATTTATGGAAGATTGATGAGTGCTTCGTCCATTATTATGAGATATATTTGGAGAAACTATTGTGAATGTTACCTTCGGATCATCATAAGGAGCATAAGCTACGAATGTTGTGCTGATAGTTTCGGTATCTACTTTATCATCATCATTAGTATCGACAAAACTTTGGCTAGTGCCGGTTTTTCCAGCCGGTTTATAAGATGCATCAATATATCCATTACCTAATCCATAGTCCATAACTGCTTGAAAGCCCTCTTGAACTCTATCTAAATATTTTGCTTCGGTATTGACTTTATTTAATTCTGTTTTGTTTTTATCATATGATGATACATCATTATATAATCCTTTATATAAATATGGTTTCATTCTAGTACCCTCATTGGCTATTGTTCCAATATACTGTGCAACTTGAATTGGAGTATAGTTATCATATTGTCCAATTGAGAAATCTAATAATAATCCAGAAGTTGTGTTGCTTCCTTTTAAACCAGTGATTTCATTAGGAAGATCAATTCCCGTTTTAACACCTAGTCCAAATTCTGCAAATGTATTTCTATACGTATTAAAAGCTTCGGTGTCGATAACTAATGGCTTATTATATTTATAAGTTCCGTTTCCAACTTTAATAGCTGTATAGTACTGATATGTGTTCGAAGAGTAAGCTAGGGCTGAGATATCATTTAATCTTCCAAGTCTTTTCCACGAACACTTTTCAGGGGTAGCTGCTATTTTAACACAAGTATCGTATCTAACTTCGCCAATTTTTAAAGCTCCTGTATTGTATCCAACAATATGGCTGGCTCCTTTTACTACTGATCCCATTACGGCCGTAGATTGGGTTATTCCTGACGTAAAATCAATTACACTATATGAGCCATCATCATTCTGTTTTAGTTGTTTTCCAGCCATAGCTAAAATTTCACCTGTTTTAGGATTAGTAATAATAACAAATGAACCATTATAATACTCAGTATTGGCTTCTTTTTTAGCATTTAAAACCTCTTCGGTTAATATTTCTTCTAAAGCTTTTTGAAGTTCGATGTCAATAGTTAAAACTATGTCGTTACCTCTTTCACCTTCTTCAAGAAGTTTATATGAGCCATCACTCATAACTTGATATTTATTTTTCTTTCCTTTTAATATATCTTCATATTGAAATTCTAAATTACTAGTTCCAACTCTATCATCTAAACTATAGCCTTTTTCCAAGTAATAATCTTTATACTCTTCGGGAATACCACTTTTACTAGATGAAACATTACCTAAAATACTTCTAAACACATCTCCATACGGATATGTTCTTTCCCAATCTAATTTGGTATTGACGCCTTTAAGATCACTTATATTTTCAGAAACTAAAGCGTATTCTTCGTCTGTGACGTTTTCGCTTTTAATGACTTTCTCATCATATGAATATCCCGTATTCATTAATGTATATATATAAGCGGCTTTTTTGTCTAAATCTGTATAAACAGCTAATTCTTCTTCGGTAATTCTTTCAATTTCTAACTTTTGAATATCGTCACTTGTAAGCTTTCTTTCCTCAAGTTTTTGCCACTCTTCATCAGTGATTTTAGCTTCAGCTTCATCAGGATGGTTTTTTATCCAGAAACTTCTAAAATCATAATCATTTAATCTAGATGAATCTAATTCAATCATGTTGGCTAGTTTATAAGCTATTTGAATTTCTTCTTTAGAAGTAATACCTGATGGTTTTTTATAATATATGACTTTAGATGGTTTATTGTCGACAATTAGTTTTCCATTACGATCATAAATTCTTCCGCGCGGAGCAGATTCACCATAGATAACCGTCTTAGTGAGATTTTCAAGTTCAGTACTATACTTTTCTTTACCTACAACTTGGATAACAAATAATGAGGTAACTAAGATTAGTAAAGCAAGAATAATGATAAAAGTTAAAATGTTATAACGTTTTTCAATTTCAATTTTAATATCTTTATTTTCTTTATATGTATTAAAATTATAACTTTGTTTTTTTTGTCGTTTAGAAATTTTTAATGAGGATTTCCTTTTGTCTTTAATATCGTTAATCTTTTGTAATATGATATTGTTTGTTTTGTTAGTACTTTTAATTTTGTTGGTTTTTTTTTTTTTTATTTATTACCTCATTTTTAGTTTT
>CALVIJ010000010.1 GCA_944329505.1 uncultured Bacilli bacterium
AAGGTGTTACATTACGAACTGTTCCTAGTAATTTCATACCTACTTTCAAATCCTCTAAGTGCAAAATATCACTTTTCAAAATAGGTTTTGGCATCTCATCACGTGGATCTCTATTAGGTTTTTTAAGTGATTTAACAATATCTTCTAAAGTATATATATCAGTTCCTAATTTATCTGCATATTCTTTAATATCGATATTAATATTTTGAACCTTATCAGTTCCAATATCAGTTAAAGATAATCCTAACATGTCAAGTAATTTCAAAGTAACATCATAACTCTCTGGATGAATACTAGTTGAATCTAATACATTTTCATCCATAATTCTTAAAAATCCAACTGCTTGTGTATAAGTTTTAGGAGATAAGATTTTCTTAATTTCTTTTCTGTCTTTAATCTTACCGTTATTATTACGATATGTAATAATCTTATCAATATTCGTTTTAGTTAAACCAGAAACATATTTTAGTAAAGAAGTACTTGCGGTATTAACATTAACCCCTACATTATTAACTGACTTTTCCACAACAAAATCAAGTGAACTAGATAATTTTTTAGGAGCTACATCGTGCTGGTACATTCCAACCCCAATACTTTCAGGATCTATTTTAACAAGTTCAGAAAGTGGATCTTGTAATCTTCTAGCAATACTTATCGCACTTCTCTCTTCAACATGTAAATCAGGAAATTCATTTATTGCTAACTTACTAGCTGAATAAACAGAAGCTCCAGCCTCACTTACTATTATATATTCACATTTATGCTTAGCTTCTTTTATAACATCTGCAACAAAAACTTCACTTTCACGTGATGCCGTACCATTACCAATCGCAATAATATCAATATTATATTTATCGATTAAATCAAGTAATATTTTCTTACTTTTCTCTTTTTCATTTCTAGGCTCATGTGGATAAATAACTTTAATATCAAGCATCTTACCGGTATTATCAACAACAGCTAACTTACATCCTGTTCTATAGGCTGGATCAAATCCTAAAACTTTTTTTTCTTTCATCGGTGGTTGCATTAATAACTTTTCTAAATTTAAACTAAAGTTTTTAGTCGCCTCATCTTCAGCATGTTCAGTAAGTTCACTTCTAATTTCTCTTTCAATAGATGGCCCAATTAATCTCTTATAACTATCCTTAATTGCATCCTCAATAACATAGTTAAAAGGTGCTTCTTTTTTAATGATTTTACTCTCCAAATAAGAAATAATTTTATCTTTATCTATATCTAAACTAACAGAAATAACTTTCTCTTTTTCAGCTCTATTAATCGCCATAACTCTATAAGGTTTCGCATATTTAACTCTCTCTTCAAAGTCATAATACATCTCATAAACTTTGTTTTCGTCGGTAGCTCCCTTTTTAATTTTAGTCTTTATTACACCCTCATTAAAAGTAAATCTACGAATCCATTTTCTATAAGCTGCCTTATCACTAACCCATTCTGCAATAATATATCCAGCACCCGTAATAGCATCCTCAGCCGTCTTAACATTCTCATTTAAAAACTTTTTAGTTAAATCTTCTAAACTAACATTTAAAACAAAAGACATAATGATTTTAGCTAAAGGTTCCAAACCATTTTTAATAGCTTCAGTCGCCTTAGTCTTTTTCTTCTCTTTAAATGGTCTATATAAATCCTCAACTTCAACCAGTTTACTAGCTTTCATAATACTACTCTTAAGCTCATCAGTAAGTAAACCTTTTTCATCGATTAATCTAATTACATCTTCTTTTCTCTTAAGTAAATTAACTTCATACTCATATACTTCATTTATTTTTCTAATTTGCTCTTCATCCAAATTACCTGTAACTTCTTTACGATATCTCGCAATAAAAGGAATGGTATTCCCCTCACTTAATAGTCCAAGTGTTTTTTCCACTTGACTAGTTTTTACATTTAAATCTTTACTTATATTTTCTATTATTTCTTTATTCATAATTATCTCTACTTTCCTTTATTAATTATACCTTTTAATAAATAGATTGTAAATCAAATTAACACATTTTTACAAAGTAAAAAGTTAAGCAAATTATCACTTAACTCTATTTGTTCAAATATTTTTTTCCAACATTACTATTGATTAAAGACGCTTTTTTAATAACCTTAAAACCATATTTTTCTTTTAACTCATCGACTGTCTTTTCAAGTGCATTACCATCTTCTCTAACCTTTAAATCTTCAAATAAAGAAACTTGATGACTAGAAGTATCCGAAAGTTTATCCAGTCTTACTCCAATTAATCTAATTCCATCCTCGACATTCATTTCACTCAATATATCACATGCTGTTTTATAAATTTCCTCCGTCAAATTAGTCGCATTAACTAATTTTTTTTGATGACTCTTTCGTTTAAAAAACTTATCCTTTAAAGTTACCACTACCACATAAGCATATTTCTTTTGTTTTCTAAGTCTTATAGCTACATTTTCTGATAAAGCAAGTAAATAAGGCTCTAATTCTTCTCTAGAAGAAATATTGTGACTTAAAGTTGTTTCATTTCCAATTCCTTTAGGTGCCCCCTCTTCACTTACTACAACATCAGAACCTTTACCATTAGCCGCATCAATCATATCCATTGCTTGATTCTTAAAATATCTATATAAAAATTTACCATCAGTATGAGCCAAATCATAAATTGTATCTATATTTAAATTATGTAATTTTATGGCAGTTTTCTTACCAATCCCAAATAACTCATCAACTTGTAAAGGCCACATTTTCTTCTCTACCTCATAATCAAACAAAGTGTGAACTTTATAAGGCTTTGAAAAATCAGATGCCATCTTCGCACACAACTTATTATTTCCAATACCAACATTAACAGTAAAACCTAAAGTATTATATATTTCTTTTTTTAAATTATATGCAAACTCTACTTCATCACCATATAAATGCTTAACTGGGGTATAATCTAAAAAACACTCATCAATACTCATCTGTTCAATATCTGGTGAATATTTACGTATCAAATTAAGCATACTATCGCTCATTTTTTTATAAAAATTATAATTAGGTGGATAAACCTTTAAATTAGGGCATTTTTTCTTAGCTTGATAAAGTGTTTCCGCCGTCACCACTCCTCTTTTTTTAGCCGGCATCGATTTAGCTAATACAATACCATGTCTAGCTTCTTCATCACCACCTATAACCGCATAAGTGTTTCGGATATCTATTTTACTTCCCTGCTTTAAATACAAAACAGCCGTCCAAGAAAGAAAAGCATTATTAACATCTATATGCATAATGATTCGTCTCATAAATACCACCTATAAATATTATACCACGAACATTATTTCGTAAAAAGTATAAATTAATTAACAAAATGCATTGTAAATTATATAACGGTTTGTTATACTTGTATTAAGGAACATTTAGTAAGTTGGGTGTACCAATTCTAACATATAGAATTGGAGGTGATGTTCATGACTCAAAGAGAAAAAGCTCTTTATGCCATAATATCCCTTCTATTTATTTTAATATTTATAATATTATTTAAATAGAAAAAACACCTAACTTAAGCCCTACAGCTTAAATTAGGTGCACACACTATTGGTGCATCCAACATTGAGGCATTGAATGTTCCTTTTTTATTTTATGAGATTTCTCTCATCTATATACATCATAACATAATTTTAACTTAAGCGCAAACAATTTATTCCTTTACGAACATTGCTTCGTAAAAAGTATAAATTAATTAACAAAATGCATTGTAAATTATATAACGGTTTGTTATACTTAGATCAAGGGACATTCAGTTAGTTTGGTGATTGCCACTTTCTTATAAAAGAAAGGAGGCGATAAGATGAACAAAAAAGATTTTTTAATTTTATCTTTAGTTCTTCTTGTTTTCTTACTTGTATTTTTACTTTTTATAGTATTAATATAAAGGAAAACCACCTAAAACAACTGTGATTTAGGTGGTACACAAAATTGTGGCAACATCCAACATTGAGGCATTGAATGTTCCTTTTTTATTTTATGAGATTTCTCTCATCTATATACATCATAACATAATTTTAACTTTATGGCAAACAAATTATCCCCTCTTACCCCGATAATATTTTCCATACGAAAATTTATCTTTAGGTAAAACAGAATATATTGAAGCTTG
The DNA here is from genome assembly GCA_944329505.1 of uncultured Bacilli bacterium. Lineage (GTDB taxonomy): Bacteria > Bacillota_I > Bacilli_A > RF39 > UBA660 > Coprosoma. The sequence continues at coordinate 4,127 of CALVIJ010000010.1, forward strand.
AACAACATCATTGGCTAAAGTTTTAAATCTATGTCCGCCTTTAATCGCATCAACCATCACTTTATAAAAACCAAGTCTTTTCGCAAATACCATATCTAAATAAAATGAATCTCCAATCATCATTGTATTGCTAGGCTCACAATCATTATCAAATAAAGTATTTCTAACTAAAGTAAAATCTCCATAAAAAGGTTTCTTTGCATTAGCCATATATTTAACATCAAGTCTCTCACCAACTGGATTTACTCGTCTTTCCGTACCACTTGAACATAACCCTGGAATAATTCCTACACTTTTAATTAATTCAAATAAATTTATCAACCTATCTGGCACCAAAATATCATCAAATGGTAAAAGCGTACAATCAACATCAAAAATAGCACATCTAATACCATTTTCATACAATTTCATATAATTTATATCATAAACACTTTTTTCATAAGTGTCGGGAATAATTTTATTTATATTCACAAATTCCACCTCTTGGTTTCATAGTATATCATATTAAATTAAAACGTCAAAATTACATTATTTTGACATTTTTTTATTTATATACTTTAAAACCTCTTCTTCTGTCTTACTAAAATCATCATAATTTGTTGTAAACCATTTAAGTTTCATCTGATTGCGAAACCAAGTATATTGCCTCTTAGCATATTTTCGGCTTTTATTCTTAATTAAATCAATTGCTTCTTCCAAAGTTATATTACCGTCAAAATAATCAAACAATTCTTTAGGACCGATTGGTGTCATTACCGCTTTAGATCTAATACCCAAATCATATACTTCTTTAGCTTCTTCAATCAATCCCTCTTCAACCATTTTATCAACTCTTTTATTAATCTTATAATATAGAATTTCTCTATCCGTTGTTAAACCAATAAATATTGTATCATAAAGTAAATTCATGTCTTTTTCTTTTTCACTATAAGGTTTACCATTAGCTTTATAATAATTAAGCGCACTAATAACCCTAACTCTATTATTCAAATGAATTGTCGTATTAGGGTCAACTTCTAAAAGCATCTTATAAAGTTCATCGTTACTAACCCCTTCATATTCTGCATTAACTTTTGCTTCAAATTTATAATCATAAAGTGCGGCATTAATATAAAGACCTGTACCTCCAACCAAAATTGGTACTTTACCACGCTTCAAAATATCATCGATAATCTCTCTAGCATCCTTCTGATAATCAAATACACTATAATCATCTCTTAAATCTTTTTCATTAAATAAATAATGCTTAATACCTTCAGTATCTTGAACTTTATTAGTTGCAATATCTAAACCTTTATAAATCTGCGTACTATCCGCATTTATAATTTCACCATTTAATTTATGAGCTAAAAACAAACTCAAATCAGTTTTACCAACCGCTGTTGGTCCTGTAATTACAATCACCATATCTATCACCTTACTTTATAAGCATACTGTCACCGAATGAAAAAAATCTATACTTTTCTTTAATTGCTTCGTTATATGCCTTCATAATATTATCCTTACCAGCAAGAGCACTAACCAACATAACTAAAGTAGACTTTGGCAAATGAAAATTCGTAATCAAACAGTTAATACCTTTAAACTGATATCCCGGATAGATAAATATATTAGTCCAGCCAGAACACGCCTCAAATTTACCATTATATAGACTAGCAATCGTCTCTAAAGTTCTTGTAGATGTCGTTCCAACACTAATAATCTTATGACCATTTTCCTTAGTTTTATTAAGTAGCTCTGCAGTCTCTTCACTCATTACATAATATTCACTATGCATTTTATGTTTACTTACATCTTCCACATTCACTGGTCTAAAAGTACCAAGTCCAACATGTAAAGTAATATATGCGATATTAACACCTTTTTCTTTTATTTTATCAAGTAATTCCTCAGTAAAATGCAACCCGGCTGTTGGAGCTGCTGCACTACCAACATTTTTTGCATATACTGTTTGATAACGATCTTTCTCTTGTAATTTTTCATGAATATAAGGAGGAAGAGGCATCTCACCAAGCTCATCTAAAATTTCATATAAAATACCTTTATATTCTAATTTAAATTTGCGTATTCCTTCATCCAAAACTTCTATACATATGGCTTTTAATTTACCATTTCCAAAAGAAACAACTGTATCTTCTTTTATTCTTTTAGCTGGTTTAGTCAAACATTCCCAAACATCATTTCCTTCATCTTTCAGAAGTAAAACTTCTATAACTGCACCCGTTTCTTCTTTAACTCCATAAAGTCTAGCAGGCATAACTTTAGTATCATTTAAAACTAAAGTATCACCTTTTTCCATATAATCTATGACATCTGTAAAATGTCTATGACTAATTTCACCTGTCTTCTTATCTAAAACTAAAAGTCGTGATGCATCACGTTTTTCAATCGGTGTTTGAGCAATCAATTCTTCTGGTAAATTAAAGTCAAAATCATCTGTTTTCATATCATCACCTTCTAAAATAAACTATCTTGTTTGGTTTTTTTCAAATATTGATAAGCCTTATCAGTAACCATTCTTCCTCTACTCGTTCTCTTAAGAAAACCGTTTTGAAGTAAATAAGGTTCATACACATCTTCAATCGTAGAAGCTTCTTCACCAATACTAGAAGCTAAAGCATCAATTCCAACTGGTCCTCCATTAAATTTTTCAATAATCGAATTAAGTAAATTATAATCTGTCGCATCAAGTCCAGCTTCATCAACCTTTAATTTTTCTAAAGCCATTTGGGTAATATTAATATCAATATTACCATCACCCATAACCAAAGCAAAATCACGAACCCTCTTAAAAAGCCTATTGGCAACTCTCGGTGTACCTCTACTTCTTCTAGCAAGTTCCATAGCAGCTTCCTCAGTTATTGGAGATTTTAAAACTCTACTTGTTCTAAGTACTATTTGTTTAAGTTCGTCCTCAGTATAAAAATTAAGTCTAGAAACAATTCCAAATCTATCACGAAGTGGTCCAGTTAAATCCCCCGCTCTAGTAGTTGCCCCAACCAAAGTAAAAGGCGGTAAATCAATCGTAATATTTCTACTAGAAGCATCCGAACCGACAATAATATCTAATTTAAAATCCTCCATAGCCGAATATAAAATTTCTTCAATAAATCTAGGCATTCTATGAATTTCATCGATAAACAAAACATCACCAGGTTCCAAAGTTGAAAGAACTGCCGCTAAATCGCCACTCTTTTCAATAGCCGGTCCACTAGTAGTTTTTATATTACCGCCCATTTCATTCGCAATAATATAAGCCATTGTTGTTTTACCAAGTCCTGGAGGGCCATATAGCAAAACATGATCCAACGCTTCTCCACGCATTTTGGCTGCTTTCATAAATATACTTAAATTTTCTTTTAGTTCAGCTTGACCAATATATTCATCTATACTGTCTGGTCTAATGGATGTTTCAAATATATCTTCTGTAGTCTCTTCACCACTAACTAATCTTGCCATCTTATCACCCTCTCTATTTCAAAAGTAACTTCAAAGCTTCTTTTATCTGTACTTCTATATCTAAAGTATTATCTACTTTCTTAACTACTTTATTTATATCCGCATTTTTATATCCTAAACTTTTCAAAGCTTCTATCAAATCATCATTTACTGGAGTATTAACATCTTCTGTTTTAGCAAGTTTGCCTTTTAAATCTAAAATAATTTGTCTAGCCACTTTATCGCCAATTTTAGGAAATTTTTTCAAATATAAAATATTTTCTCTTTCAATTGCATCTATAATTCCATTAGGTGAACCTAAGGCAATCATAGGTAAAGCCATTTTGCACCCTAAACCTTTTACTGAAGTCAATTTCAAAAATAATTGTTTTTCTTCTAAAGATTTAAAACCATATAAAGTAATCTCATCTTCCCTGACATATTGATATAAATAAACAACATACTCCTTATCAAGTTCAAAAGAATAAGGACTAGCTGTATAAATCAAATAACCAATTCCATTATTATCTAAAACTATATAATCACTTTCTATTTCTTTAACAAAACCTTTTATATAAGCATACATTCTAACCACCTATTTAATTATAACACGCCAATTAGCATTTTTAAACACACAAAAGACAAGTTACTCTATTTTAACTTCTATACTTTCCTATAACGATTAAATGAAAAGCAATCAGAAAAAGAAACAAAAAATACTCTTATAAAATTGTCAATATATACCACGTTCCAAAAAATAATCAAGTTGCTATTTACCATGATACAACAACTACTGGTATTACCCTAATCAGCTATACAAAAAACTAAAAAATGAAAAAATAAAAAACAACTCATCAAAATAGAATGACGAAAACTCAGACGATGATAACATTAAAACATTAACCATATAATTAAATAAATTATATTATAATCTTTTCCTAATAGTATATTTACCTTTAAAATTAGAAAAAAAGAAAATTGTTTAAAATTTTCTATTAATAAATTTAGAAGCCATAAGCCCTAAGAAAATAATATATACGACAATGTATAAAAACATTATAATATCTATAAACATTCCTAAATCAAAAGACTTTATAATTGCTGGTATACTCTCTGGAATAAAATTCAAAAAGCCAAAAGCTGAATCTTTAATTATATATGTTTTTAAATAAGTAACAATTCTTAAAAATATATCTATCATTACCACCGAATATACAAATGCATTAAAATCCTTAAAAAATATAATTATAAGTACAAGCAAAATTATAAGTACAATTACTGGAACTGTCATACTACCCCTCCTATTAATTTATCATAATATTTTGTAAAATCATTCACATCACTACTATAAATATCAATCGTCAAAATTCCATCATTATTTAAATCTCGATAATTGTAGTAATTAGTCAAATCTATCTTATACATATAAACATTATTATTCTTTTCATAAACATTAATAATAATATTATATTGACTTGCCAAACTTAAATCAGCTTCGACATCTACCTCATATAAATTCATAAAATTAGGTAATGGTATCAAATACTGTTTAGCCTCATCAACCGTATTATAATTTAGATTTCCTATTAAATTATTAATCAATGCCGGTGTTATTTTCAGAACATTTAAATCAAAATTTGGCATTATTGTAGCATTTTGATTCTTAATTAAATAAACATTTTCACCATTATAATAATAGCGATTTTTTCCTATCATAAATTCTTTTTTTTCATCATAACTTTGACCAAAAACAACAACATTATCGTTCGTATAAGTAAACTCATAATTCAAAATATTCTGATTTACTTCATTTTCCACTTTTGTAGTTGGCGTTGAAGTATTCATACTTCTTATAAAAATCACAACTATGAACATAAATATAAACCAAAATATTAAAGAAGTTATTGGCCTTAATTTTGGATCAGCCCGCATCTCCTTGAATTTTACATAATAAGGATTTTCTTTTATTTTCTTAAACATTTTACTTCAAAATCTTTCCGATTATTTCCCCATGATAGCCATTAATAAAATCAGTGGCTTTCATTTTTTTCTTCCCTTCAGGCTGAATTTCTGTAAACACGACTTCACCATTACTACATTTAACACCAAAGCCATCTGGATAAATTGCCGTTATTTCTCCAAGTAAAGCGAAATCATATAATTTATCAGTTCTATAACATTTCCAAACTTTCATTATTTTATCATCAAACAAACAATAAGCTCCTGGCCAAGAATTCAACCCTCTTACTTGATTAACAATCTTTCTTTTTGTTTTATTAAAATCTATTTTTTCGTCTTTTCTACTTATATTAAAACCATAAGTAGCTTCTGATTCTTCTTGTGGAATTCTCTTATTTGTTCCTTCTAGTATACTAGGTAAAGTCTCTATCAATAAATCACGTCCCACAATTGATAACTTATCATGTAAAGTAGAAGCTGTATCATCATCAGTAATTTCTACTTTCTTTTGACTAATCATATCACCAGTATCCATTCCTTCAGCCATATACATGATTGTCACTCCAGTTTCCTTATATCCATCGATAATTGCATGATGAATAGGAGCTCCCCCACGTAATTTCGGAAGTAATGAAGCATGAACATTAATACATCCAAGCTTAGGAATAAGTAAAAGTTCAAGTGGTAATATCTGTCCATAAGCACATGTGATAATTAAATCAGGTTCTAAAGTATTAATTTCTTGTAAAGCTTCTTTTATCTTATTTGGCTGTAAACATAAAATATTATTTTTTACCGCCACCTCTTTAACTGGAGAAAATCTAACTTCACCACTTCTTCCAACCGGTCTATCAGGCTGTGTAACAATTGCCCTGACTTTATATTTACTAAGTAACCCCTCTAAAACCGGTACACTAAATTCCGGAGTTCCCATAAATATAATTGTTGGATTCTTTTTAATTTCTATTTTATCAAAGTCCATATTATCACCTTACTTTCCATTTTAACATATTTTAAAACATTTAACTATATCTTTAACGGATTTAAATCAATATCTACATTTATTTTATTCTTATAATGAGTTCTAATAAACTCTAAATATTGTAAAATATCTTTAGTATTTTTATACTTAATAATAACCTGTACATAGTAAATATTATTTATTTTTGGCATACTAGCAGACGCTGGTCCTAAAATAATATTATTTAAATTACCTTTTAAATAGCTCACAATTTTATTAGCTTCGCCAAACACCTCACCATAATTCTTACCACTTACTTTTATTAAACAAAGATTATAATAAGGAGGATATTTTAAAGCTTTTCTTATCTTCATCTCCTCATTATAAAAACTTTCATAATCATTATTTTTCGCATACACCATACTATAATGATTAACATTAAATCCTTGAATAATAACCTCTCCTGGAAGTTTATCCCTACCAGCTCTACCAGCCACTTGACTTAAAAGTTCAAATGTTCTTTCACTACTTCTAAAATCTGGAATATTAAGTGAAGCATCACCATTAATCACACAAACCAAAGTAACATCAGGAAAATCTAATCCTTTCGCAATCATTTGCGTACCAACTAAAACATTATATTTACCACTTCTAAAATCATCGATAATTTTCTTATGAGCTCCTTTATTTTTAGTAGTATCTTGATCCATCCTAATGACCCTTGCCTCTTTAAATTGATCTTTAATTAAACCTTCTAATTTTTCGGTTCCCATACCAAATGCATTTATATTTTTACTATGACATATTGGACATTCTAATAATCTTGGTACTTTATAATCACAATAATGACACTTCATAATATTATTACTCTTATGATAAATAAGCGGTATATCACAATTCGGACACTTATGGGTAAATCCACAAGTCTTACATGTTATAACTGTCGAATAACCACGTCTATTCAGTAAAACTAAAACTTGTTCTCCCTTACTTAATCTATCATTCATTTTATCTTTAAATATTTCCGAAAACACTCTATTGCCCTTTTTAAATTCATCTTTCATATCAATTAAATAAACCTTAGGTAAAGCTTTATTAACTCTACTTTTCATCACAAGTAACTCATAAATACCCATCTTAGCTCTCGTATAGCTTTCAATACTCGGTGTGGCACTTCCCAATATAACTGGAATATTATACATTTTAGCTCTTCTTAAAGCTATATCGATTGCATTATATCTTGGTACATTTTCCTGTTTATAAGTATTGGAATGTTCTTCATCGATAATAATTATTCCTAAATTAGTAAAAGGCGCGAATATCGCACTACGAGCTCCTATTACAATTGAAACTTCTTTTCTTTCAATCTTTCGCCATTCATCATACTTTTCACCATTACTAAGTCCACTGTGTAAAATAGCTACAACCTTACCAAATCTCTTTTTAAAAATATCAACTACTTGAGGTGTCAAACTAATCTCTGGAACAAGCAAAATAGCTTCTTTACCACACTTTAAAACCTTCTCAATTAATTTAATATAAACAAGTGTCTTACCACTTCCAGTAACCCCATGTAATAAATAAGGTTTAAACTGTCCGAATTTAACCCTTTCCAAAACCTTAGATTGTTCCTCAGTTAAAGCATATTCCCTTTTTTCTAACTCAGTAGCATCCTCTAATCTATAAACTTCCTTTTCAACCTCTTCTAAATACCCATTATTTATAAGCGTATTTACAGCTGACGCAGAAATTTTATTAGCTTCCGATTTTAAAATCTCATTATTTTCCTTAACATAATTAAAAACAAGTTTTTGCTTCTCTGTTTTAAATATTCCATCTTTTACAATTCTCAAATATTTAACTATTTTTTTATTAATTTTTGTCTTTTCTTTAGCTTTTAAAGCTCTAGGTAACATCGTTTGATAAGAAAGTGTTAAAGGTGATAATGTTTTCTTACTGATATATCTCCCAAGCTCCAACATTTCCTCATTTAAAACAGGTTTCTCATCAACTAACTTGATAATATCCTTTACTTCATAATCTAACTTCACCTCGTCATATATTCTAACGATAAATCCTTCAATATTTCTTTTTCCAAAAGGTATTAAGACCCTCATTCCCACCATAGCCTTCATACCATCTGGAATATGATAAGTAAAAGTTCTATCTGTAGTTTTAGCTGTCACTTCAACTAATATATCTGCAAGCATATCATCACCACCTTATCTAACAATTACAATTATATCATGCGAACACATGTTTTACAATCTTTAAAAGAAAAAATCACTATTTTATAATACGTGATTTTTCCATACAATAATTTCCTTTTTCTTGATAATACAAATTATTAAATTCCACAGATAATTCATGAGTTTTTAAAAACAAATTCTCCATCTTATCAGTTAAACCTAAAGTACTTGTAATTGAAAGTGCAAAAGGATGTTCTGTAAAATTAAGTGATACATCATTATAATAATCTCCACCCTCAACATACTCTCCATATTTATGAGCAACCTCTACATTTTCCGTTTTAACATATTCTGAATTATATGAATTTTTCATATCATCAACCAATTTTTTAGCATTATCCACCCCAGTCAAATAATATTTATAAACTTCTTTAATATACCCATTACCTAAAGATGGAGTTAAATTGCCAAATCTATCTGTATATTCAATTTTATAGCCTAAATGTTCCCAATATTCTTTAACTGTATTTATCCCACCAATTTCATCTAAAATCATATCATAAGCAATATTATCACTATATCTAATAGCATACTCTAAAAGTGTTCTTAACTTATAAACCGTACCAACTTTTTCATTTTGAATAATTCCACTACCACCAGCTGTATATTTAGAAGAATAAGTAAGTTCTTTATCTAAATCGATTTTTCCAGCATCAGCTTGTTTATAAACATAAAAAACCGTTGGTAATTTAGTAACACTAGCCGCATAATTTTTATCGTCTTCCCCTTCTCCAAAACTATAATCACTTTCTAAATCAGTATACATAAAGTCAGCATTTACACCATTATACAAATTAATTATTTCATCCCTCTTAGCAAGTAACTCTTCACTAAAATCTTCTTCCTTTAATCCCTCTTCACTCATACAAGTCTTATAGGCTTCTGTAGTTTTTGTAATATTTTCGACAACTTCATTAAATGTTTTACCAACCTCATTGCTAAATTTACTACTAGAAAAGAAGAAATGATAAATAACAATTCCTAAAATAATTAAGGCCAATAAAAAAATGTAAACTATTTTATTTGATTTTCTACGCTTTCTTTTTTTCATAATACAAACACCATTTTAATTATACAAACAAAATAAAATATTTTAAAGTTTTTTTTAAACATTTCACAAAAAAAGAAATCTTATTTCTTTAAGATTTCCATTGCTTTACGCATTCTCATGTCATATTTTACAATATCAAGTCCGCCAAATGCACTTAAGAACTCGTCTTCTTTCATTTGATATTTCTCAGCTAACTTCTTAGCTTCTTCCTTAGCTGCTTTATCATCAATTTCAATTTTTTCTTCTTTAGCAATTTCTTCAAGCATTAATCTATAAGTAATTCTCTTAACTGCTTCAGGTCTCATTTGATCTTTTAAAGCTGCCTCGTCAGAATTAGTAAATTGATAGAATTGCTCGATTGTAATTCCTTGCATTTTTAAATGATCAGCATATTGAGCAACCATTCTGTCTAACTCTTCATTAATCATAGCTTCTGGAATTTCTACTTTAACATCTTTAGCCGCTGCTTCTAATAAATCATCTAAATATTTATTTTCAGCTTCCATTTCTTTACGTGCTAAAATATTTTCAGAAATTTGTGCTTCTAACTCTTCTTTAGTATTAATTCCTTCCATTCCTAAATCATCAAAGAAATCTTTATCTAATTCTGGAACTTTAACTTCTTTAACTTCATGAACTGTAACTTTAAAAATAGCTTCTTTACCTTTTAAATCCTCAGCATGATAATCTTCTGGGAAAGTTACTTTAACATCTTTCTTATCTCCAGATTTAAGTCCAACTAATTGTTCCTCAAATCCTGGAATAAAAGTTCCACTACCAATTTTTAAAGAATAGTTCTCACCTTTACCACCATCAAATGCTTTATCGTCGATAAAACCTTCAAAATCGATAACAGCTATATCACCATTAGCAATCTTACCTTCTTTTAAAACATCTTCAGCATATCTTTCACGCATATGATTGATAGCATCTTCGATTTCTTCTGCTTCAGCTTTAACTTCGTCCTTCTTAACACCTAAATCTTTATATTTACCAAGTTTTACCTCTGGTCTAGTAGTTAAAGTAAATAGGAAAACAATTTTTTCTTCATTAACATCTTTTAAAGCTATATCAGGACGAGCCACTAAATCTTTAACATCCTCCTCGTGTTCTTTAAGTAACTTTTGATAAGCTAAATCAGCTGCACTATCAGCTGCATCCATATATAAAGATTGTTTACCATATTTTTTGATAAATACATCTTTTGGAGCTTTTCCAGGTCTAAAACCATCGATTTTCGCATTTTTATTAGCTTTTTTAAATGCTTTATCTAAAGCTCCTTCCCATTCTTTTCCTTCAATTATAATTTCAATTTCCTTTTCACATTTTGCCATTTCTAAATTCCTCCAATTCTATATCCATACACCAAAGCCGATCGCTACCATACTTAAAAGTAAACCAGCTGACCAAAATAATCTAACGACATCCGACTCAGACCATCCTAATTTTTCAAAATGATGATGAAGCGGTGCCATCAATAACACTTTAGTGTGAAATTTACTTATTGCAATCCATTGAATAATAACACTAAGTGTTTCGATAACAAATACTCCTGCAACAATAACAAGCGTAATCTCATGGTTTGTAATAATGGCCACACTTGCAAGTGCAGCTCCCAAAGATAAAGAGCCAGTATCACCCATAAATATTTTAGCCGGATAACAGTTATAGACTAAAAATCCAACCAACGAACCAACTAAAACAAAACAGAAAATTGCAATAGATTCATTACCAGAAGCCCAATCAGCACCCCAAGTAATAAGTCCAAAAGCAAAAAATGCGATAGCTGATAATCCACCAGCAAGTCCATCAAGTCCATCTGTTATATTAACTGCATTACTACTTCCAACTAAAACAAATAGTAAAAACATTCCATAAAGCCAGCCCAAATCTAACTGGATACCTAAAGTATGAATATCCACAACCGGCTCGTTACCACTACTTAAAAATATATAGAAAAATACTAATGCGACAATTATTTGTAAAACTAATTTCCAAAATATACTAAGACCTTCATTAGTATGCTTTTTAATAATCAAATAATCGTCAATATATCCAAATATAGCATAAGCAATGAAAACAAATAATACTATAAATAAGTTTGTGGAAAATTCAATTTTCCCCGTAAGCACCAGGGCTATCATTATCAAAACCGTTGGAATGATAAAGATTATACCACCCGTTGTTGGTGTTCCGTTTTTTTTCTTATGTCTTTCTCCTAATGTGTTACTAACTTGCTGTCTAATATGTTTCTTCTTCAGCCATTTGATGGCAAAATAGCCAAAAACAACTGAGACTGAGAATCCTAACATAATCGACAGTACAGCTTTGGCTAATACTAACATATCCTCATCTCCAAGTAGTACAATTATACCATTTTTTCATATAATTTGTACATAGTATTTAAAACATTTCTATAAGTTCATCCAGCTTGCATATAACTGGAAATCCTTTTCCATCCATATCTAAATCAAACCTGACACCTATACCTCCAGCTTCTTTCCACTCACGTAAATTTTCTGGATAATCATCAACTAAAATAGCATCCTTAACCTTAACCATTTTAGTCTTCGATATTTTTTTAGGTACAGGAATAATCGTCACATCTTCCAAATGTTCTCTAATTAATTTTACTTTTAACTCAGCTTCCTTTAAAGACACTACATGTGTCAAAATAAACACGTTGAATCTTGAGCAATCTATAATTTTTTGAATACAATTAAATGCATCATTTATCTCTGTAGATTCTTCTAAAACCCCACACCAATCCAAATTTTTAAAAAATTGATAATAACTCTCATAATCTCTGTTTATCTTCTCTTCTTCAGCCATTTTATATGATACCTCGATAGAATTATAAATAACCCCATCAAAATCGATATATAAATTCTTCATAATAAAACCCTTTCTAAGAAAAAAAGGGACTAAGATTATAATACCTTTAAAGTTCACACTAAATAAAAAGAGCCATAATATGGTAAAATTTATTTAGAAAGAATTTTGG
>CALVIJ010000011.1 GCA_944329505.1 uncultured Bacilli bacterium
TAACTGGTCTGGCTATTGCCTCGCCATTCTCAAGTTTATCAATTTGTGACATAGCTACTTCAATTGGAATAGCAAAGCCCATACCCTCAACTGAACTTTCAACTAATTTTACTGAATTAATTCCGATTACTTCACCATTAATATTAACAAGTGGTCCTCCACTATTTCCTGGGTTAATAGAAGCGTCAATTTGAATAGCTTCCATCATATATGAAGTACCATTATCAGTAACTGTAATTTCTCTATTCTCTCCAGAAATAATACCTTTAGTAACAGTTCCAGCATAATCTGTACTAACAGGAGTTCCTACTGTAAATATAGTATCTCCTAATTTAGATTTTGAACTATCACCCATTTCTGCTACTTGTAAAACATTATCCGCATCAATTCTCAAAACTGCAATATCCATATATGAATCAGTTCCTAAGACTTCAGCTTCAACTTCCTCACCATTACTCAAAGTAAGTCTAACATCTGAGGCATCTTCTACAACATGATTATTAGTTAAAACATAACCATATTTACTATCTTTTTTATAAACAAATCCAGAACCATATCCTGTTAAACGTCCATTTTGATAATTATTAACAACAACAACTGAATCATAAACCTTATCGATAGATTCACTTATAGATTCATTTGAAGTAATTGTTACATTTCTGTTTTCCGTAGATCCACTATTATTAGAATTATTATCTACAAAATATAATGTTCCTGTAACACCTAATGCTAAAACAACTAAAATTATAACAATATTAATTATTCTTTCTCGCATAAAATTCCTCCTAACTCAAATCTTTTATTTCATACCAATTATTTGGAAAACCAATTCTATTTAAAATAGTCTCTAAAGGTACTGTACTTACTATTTCATCTAAAGCATCAACTTCTCGTTTTATTTCAGTAATCATCTCATTAAATACATCTTTATGAAGCATTACTTTCAAAATAATAACTAAACTAAACAAATCATTTTTGCCATATATATATCCATCCTCATCTTCTGGAATATTAAGTAACCTATGAAAATGAGAATTAGGAATTCCACGTTGTGTCCTATGATCATATAGTATATCCTCATGAGCACACACATTTCTAAAATTTGAAAGTAAAGACAAATAAATATCTAAACATTCTGATGATACACCATAATAACCACTAATTTCCATTTTATCTTCTTCTTTTAAGATATCATAAAATTCAGCCATAATACCAAAAGATAAAACTTTAACTAAAATCCAAAGTGGAATATATCCATAATTTTCAATATAGTGAAACGTCGCACTATGCTTACGCCCATTAACTCTAATTTGTCTCTTTACTTTATTTAAAACATCATAAACTTGTCGTGATTGCAAAGCATCTTGGGAAAAGTTTTTCGGATTTAAATAATCTTTTTCTTTAAAACCATATTTTTTAGACAACTGATAACTAGTTATCGATTTAATATTATTTTCCACAATCAAAATGTTTTTAAAAAAAGTATTTCTAATAGCTCTATCAAATAAAAACGTCGCATATAGCTCCTCAAAAGTTGTACCATCTAAAAATTTATCTTTATTGTCCTTAGTCATAAATAAATGACGATAACCACTTATAAAGAAATAATTTTCTCTAAGTAAAATTTCTCTAGTTTTTTCTTCATCATTAATAACAAGACCTTTATTTCTTAAAATTTCTATTTGCTCATCTAGTGTTTTGAATATTTTTTCTGTCATATACTCACCTACGATAATTATAGCACAAAAAAGACCCTCTTTTATGATAAAATGGTGAAATTTAACTACTAAAATAATGATTTACTGCTTTTCTTATAACATCTGCTATCTTATTTTGATATGTATCACTAGTAAGTAGTGCGCGTTCACTAGCATTAGACAAAAATCCAACTTCTAATAAAACGCCAGGTCTACTAACTCTTCTTTGTAAATACTTAGTACTATTTTCCTTATAATCCCTATTAGTATTTAAATGTTTTTTAAATTCATTTTGAAATATCTCAGCTATTTTTTTATTTTCAGGATTAATCGTATCATAATATGCTTCTGCCCCATGAAGAGTTCCACTATCTTCAGCATTTAAATGAATAGATAAATACAAATCACAATCAGAACGATTTATAATATTAGCTCTTCTAGACAAATCACTGCGTTTTCGATTCCAAGCATTAGTTACCGCTAAATCATAATCACCATACCTCGTTAAATAAACAATCGCCCCTTCATTTTTTAATAAATTCATCACCTTTTTCGTAATAATTAAATTTATATCTGATTCTTTAACTTTCTTATAATAAGCCCCACTATCCGAACCACCATGACCAGCATCTAAATATATAACCTTTGAAAGTAATGGTAAATCTTTATCTTTTGCACTCACAAAATTAAAAAAGCAAAGTAATGTTAACAAAGCAATTAAAGCTCCTAATTTATATTTCATATATCTCACCATTAAAACATATGACAAAAAATGCTATAAAATGAAAAAGGTCGTATATAAACAACCTTTTCATTAATATATATCTATATTTTCTTTAAAATTAATACACTTATCTATTGATAATAATAAGTCATTTCGTAATTGTCTATAATATACTCTCTTAAAATATCTACTATCGTATGCAGCAATCATTTTATCTGTATAAAAATAAATTTGATATACAAAATTTGCTAACAACTCCATTAAGACAACTTGTTGTTTTGCCAAAATATCATTATTTTGAATATACGAGCTTAACCATTCAAAATCTTTATAAATATTTTCATCTATTAAAGCACAAACACTCTTAAAAGTATATCTTTTTAATTTTATAGCTCGTCTAACCCAACCATACGAACCTTTATCTTTAATATAATCATATGGTAAATTCAAATCATCACATATAGATTTATACACTTTCTCTGTCTTACTATGATAAGGTTCTCCAGCCGCAATTCGTAATGCTTTATAACAACCATGAATATACCAATCTTTCCACAAATCATACTTTTTATATTTTTTAATTAAAGAAAAACAAACATAATTTTCTATCATAATCCTAATCAAACAAGCTAATGCATTATAATTAGCCGATAATAAACAAGCTAGTGCTTCCTGAAGATAATCCAAATGTTTCTTTAAAAACAACTCTTTAATACCATTATAATCGGTAGAAAAAGGTTGATAATTTCTTAAAGTTTTTGTTACATACTCAATATATTTTTTAAATTCCGTAGTTCATCTTTCTCCACATTATAAATGTCATACCAAAAATCAATGTGTTTATCGTGTAAAAACATTTCCACATCACTAATATCTCTTCTCACATACATCTCCTCAATTTCTATTATTAATAAACCAAAACATACTATTTTTTCAAATATTATATTCTTTGTAAAAAGTATAACACAAGTATTTATAACTGTGCACATATTCCAAATAATTATATAAAAAAAGCATATAAAAAAGATATAAATAAAAATTATATCTTCTTCAAATATCCAATAACTACTAATTGTCTATCACTACCTTGACAAGTAATTAAAGTTATTGTTTGTTGATTCTTATCTCTTTTAATCGCAACTTTCCCAGTTTTTAAAACATCATAAATTTTTGAAACCTCATAATTATAACTTTTTCCACCATAATTAATGATAATTTCATCGCCCAAAGAAAGCTTATATAAATTTCTAAAATGTCCTACTGAACTATTTCCGTTATGTCCGGCTAATATTAAATTACCATTGTCAATATCAGGCATATCCGAACTTTTTAGAATTTCAATATTTTTATCAACATCGTTCTGATAAGAATCAATATCATATAAATATCTTTTCAAATTAATTTTAGGAATTTCAATCATTCCTATTTTTTCATCATCTGTAGTTTTTAAGTTATTCACTTTAACAGTATCTTGCTTTTGTTCACTTTTTATATTATTTTTATCATTTGACTGAACGGTTACATTAATATTCGGTTCATAATTTTTCATGTTATGAACTTCTGATAAAACATAACCACAAAAATAATAATGTCCGAGAATTATTAAAACAATACCTATATTTTTAATGTACTTTAAATAAGACAAGTCCCACACCTAAAATCAAAGTACCAATAATAGAAGAAACATCATAATAACCAGTATTAGGAACTTCAACTACCTCTGGTATATATTCATTCGCAATCTTAACATAAGTATCTTGATCAGTTGTTATTCTTAATGCCGCTAGTTTTTGAGAATCACCTTTACTATAAACAAGCAACGGTGCCTCATCATAGTGTTTTTTTGTGAGGGTTAAAGTTTCTTCCAAAACTTCTTCGTTATTTAAAGTAATAGTTAACTTATTATTTTCTTTCACAACTTTATGATATTTACTTTCTGAAATATCATAATCATCTAAAACATTATTCTTATCTTCTAATACAAGTGTTTTACCCACTTCATCTTTAAATAACTGCTCACTAAAGCTAGGCTTTAAATCATGACTTTCAACTAACTTTAATATTTCTTCCTTTTCTTTACTAATATCAATAACATTACCAGTCATATTCTCTCCTGTCGTCCAAGTAACCTCGATATCAGGCCTTACAGCTTTCCATATCAACTCTTGAGCTGCTATATAATAATAATTAGTTTGATGTCCAGGATATTCATATCCATAATATCCTATCTTCTCTAATAAACTTTTTAAATCATCAGAAAAATTAACCTTACTCCAATCAGTATATATATCATAATATTTTTCATCAATTTCTACACCGGGCTCAATACAATATGCAATTCTATCCTGCATTTGAAACATCGTCACTGTATTAGATTTTAACTTACCATCAATTTTCAAATTATAAGCTATACCATTTAATTTTTTATAAGTAATTGTCGTCTCCATAGCTTGAACATTAAAATTTGGCCTCAACACCATAGATAAAAATAATAAAAGTGCAAATAATTTTTTCATAACTCTCCTTTCTTGCCCCTTTCATATATAAACATACGATATAAATTAACCATTTCCTTTAAAAAAATTAAAAAACTTGCAAATTTAAGCAAGTTTATTTCTTTATTAGTATTTTCGGATGTTTATCCCTATCCAAGAAATTCATTATAAATTCCATATTCTCTCTAGAAACAGCCACACATCCACCAGTATAACCTTTAAGTCCAAAACAATGTAAGAAAATAGCAGAACCTTTATTATTGCCAATACCATTATTTATCTGTCCACTAGAATTATATTCTATAAAAACCGCATATTCATATTGCATCTCATAATCTTTTAGATGTTCAGCCGAATCAAAATCTTTTTCATCCTCACTAATAATATAGTGATAACCAAAATTAGAGATGTCTTCACCAATTCTAACCATATAATTATAATGACTAGATTTATAATCATCAACCCAATAATCATTATCTTGAACTTTAAAATACGGATATTTTATATCTAAATCATGCATTCCAAATGCTACACCTAAATCATACAATCCTAAAGGAGTTTTTTCATCAAACTCAATAGCATCCTCAGGTTCAACCACTCCATTTCGGCCAATCCAAACCTCATCAATTTCTTTTACTAATTTTCCATCATCATAAATTTTCATTGTATAAGGCTTTTCTTTTAAATTAACCTCCAATAATTGTCCATTATTCATTAGCTTTCCTCTTTCTTTCATATTTATCATATACAATAATAATAGCAAATATTACAAAACCAGCACCACTCATAATTTTACCTAATAAAGCATTTGGTGCTTTAAACTCTATCTCTATTTTATGTTCACCTTTTTCTATAGGAAAACCAATAAATGATTTATTAACCTTTTCATACTCTACTTCTCTACCGTCAACTTTAATTATAAAGCCCTCATCATAAGGAATAGATAAATTAAAATATCCATCATTAGTAACGTCTATTCTACCACTTATTTTGTCACCAATCGCCTCATCTACCTCAAAAGCATCGATATCTGAGGTAACATCTACAAAGTCATCATAATCTAAGCTATATAGCTCGACTTTACTTATATAATGTGTTCCTTTAGAAAACTTAATTTTAATTTCATCAAAAGGTTCATCATCAGATAAAGTATAATCAAAGGTATAATTACTATTAAAATACTTCCAACTTCCACATGTTAATTTGTTATTAATTCCATTAACTTCTATTGTTGTATCGCCTAATTTACAGCTTTGAGGTTTTTCCACAGTAAATCTAACTAGATAAAACTTTCGAGCAGTATCTTCATCAAGCTTAATCTTTAAAGTCCCACTCTCTTCATCAACCTGTACTTTATATCCATCTTTATAATCTTCTAATTTTATATTTTGTTTCTCTCCACTTTCTAAATCTAAAGAAATTTTCTTTAAAGGACTTTCATATTTATAATCGCCATTATCCGCAACCACATTTCCCATTAAAGACATAATATTACTTGGAAAGGCAAAATCATCATAATCATCATAACTAATTACTCTATCTGTCGCATAACCTAAAGGTAAAGTATTTTCATTAATGTAAACAGTATAATCACCATACTTTTTCCACACTTCATATCCTAGTGGAGCTTCCTTATCTGTAATTAAATACTTAACTCCCATATAACTTTCGAATAAAGTATTTTTAGTTTCACTTGTAATAAACATATTACGTGAAGCTCTATTATTATTAAAATAATAGAAAAAATCATTATAATTCGTATTGTATGTTGAAGAATAAAGAGTCGTAATATTTTCATGAATATTATCCACATGATTTACTAATTGTGTAGAAGCTTTTAAATTAATAGCCATTCTATAAACACCTTTATCACTTTTTGCAATATCTTCTGTAATTTCTTCTAAAACAGAATCATTTTGTTTTCCAAAATCTTCAATAGAAATTAAACTATCACTTAAATTAACTCCGATACATAATAATACACTAGCTATACAAAGCGGTATATATATAATCATTTCTTTTTTATACTTCTTGTACAAATATAAAAGTAAAAGAACAATAAACAAATCTATTGTAAAATATAATTTCAAATTATTATCAGCTAAATATACCCAAAGTAAACTAATAATAATTGTTAAAAAGACAACTTTATCGTTTAATTTACCACTCGTAACTTCTTTCAAAAAGAAACCACAAGCTAAAACATATAAAGGTAAAAATGGAATTAAAGCTTTACCATCTAAATACAAAGCACCATTTAAAATATATACAAATATTGGGCAAACAATCAATAAAGAAAGAACAATTCCCAAAAATCTTTTCTCTTTTTTCATGAAAATTAAATAAATAATGGCTAAAAAGGAAATCCCCAATAAACCTACAGAATAAGATTTATAAAGTAAAAATTCTAAATTAATATTAGGAATTAAAGCCTCCAATAATGAAACACCGCCAAAGCTTTCACCTCTGCCATTCATAAGTGCATACATTACAGGAAGTAAAATTACTCCCGCCATTAACACACCTGTAATTACAAGAAAAGCAAAAGCAATACCTTTTTTTATAAAATCCTTTAAAACAAACTTATCATTTAATCTTAAATATTCATAAACCCCATAGACAGTCATACATAGTATTCCACCAACACTATAATAATAACTTGTCATAATCATTAAGAATATACCTATAATCATTAACCATTTTGAACCATTAGAAAAATACTTTCTCACTCCAATAAGACCAAAAAGTAAAAATGGCATATAATTTATAAACATAATATGTCTATGACTATGAAATAAAAGAGGACCAGCCATCGCAAACATGAGTGTTAAAACAAAACACAATCTTGAAGAAAAATTAAATCCTTTTATCCATTTATAGAATAAATAAATAGAAATAACCCCTAATAATAAGGTACTAAAAATAATATAAAAACTCATCGGAATAAATGGCAATAAATAAGAAAATAAAATAATAGGACTGAGTAATCCATAATATGCAAAATAATATATATTTTGTCCGCCACCAATATTCAATGCAAAACCAGGAAAAATATCTCCTGTTTCATAAAAAAGCATTCTAAAATATTCTGGAAATGTAATATGCTGAAAACCCCAATCAGTTACCGAACCAAACACATACTCCCCATGTGTAATGATAAGAGCAATCAATAAATAAATAACAATTATCCACAATAAATTTATTTTATCTTTTTTATTTAACTTTTCCATTTATTAGCTCCAGTCCAATCCTCAAATGGTAGCATATGTTTATAATCATCATATATTCCGTCATATACCTTTACCATATTATTTATTTTTTGTTTAATTAACTTGCCATCTAAAGTTGTTTCTTTATCTAATTTATCAAGTTCTTTTTCATCATAATATTTACCAAAATAAGTAAGATTATTCACACTAAGTTCACTTACAATTTCGCTTATTTGTTTGTGCTGATAATTATCGTATTCACCATCTGGATTATGTGTAATAACTTCATTCCAATTTTTATAATTCAATATAGTTTTAATCTGCTTTTTTATTTTTTTATAATTACCTTTTAAATAAAGTTTATCTGAATATCCCATCATAACTACTGGATCTCCACTATATTGTGTTGCCGTCAAAAAATCAGAAGTTTTATCCTTGTCATATCCACAAGAAACACATACAACTAAATAATTATCAGAAAGAAGATGAACGCCACCCCATACACTTTCATCACCAGGATGACTCACTATCATTAATTTATTCACATTACTTAAATCAATATCTTCTAATTGTCCTTTAACAGGCATTAAATTAGGTTTCTTTAAAAATGCTTGCACGATAAAAACCATTAAAAATAAAACTATTAAAATCACAATAACATTTTTAAACTTCTTCATTTTTATCCCCTCATTTATACACTTTTAAATAACGTAAATGGATAACGTTCTGGAAGTGGAAGCTCAAAACTCATTACTTCCTTAGTAACTGGATGTTTAAATTCAAGTTTTGAAGCAAATAAAGCAATTTGGTCTTTCACCGCATTAGGATTATACTTCTGATCACCATATAATGGTATTTTTCTAGAAGCAAACTGCACTCTAATTTGATGACTACGACCAGTCTTTAAACTAATTCTAACCAAAGATAAATTATTAACAAAACCAACTAAATTATAACTTAATTCAGCCTCTTTACCATCTTCACTAACTCTAGTTATATTAGTTTTTTCATCTTTTTTCAATCTATCTTTAAATGTCCCACTTTCACTTACTTTTCCCTCTATTACCGCCATATAAATTTTCTTAAATTCATGTTTTTGAACTTGTTTAGATAACCTACTAGCCGCCTTAGAAGTTTTCGCAAACACCATAACGCCCCCAACTGGACGATCTAATCGATGTACTAACCCTAAATAAGCATCACCAGGTTTATCATATTTTTCTATCAAATATTTTTTTAACATTGACAGTAAATCTTCATCGCCACTCTTATCTGCTTGAACAGGAACATTAATCGGTTTTTCAACGACTAATAAATGATTATCCTCATAAATAATATTAATCATTACTTTCCCATCTCCCATATATTCCACATGGTAATATCATATTATTTTTAGAAATTGGAAGTCCTACTTCTCCAGAAGATATTTTTCCATTTGGATAAAGTGGCAACATCATCATCTTAAGCATATTAGCTAAAACGATATTACTAATAC
Organism: uncultured Bacilli bacterium; assembly: GCA_944329505.1. GTDB lineage: Bacteria > Bacillota_I > Bacilli_A > RF39 > UBA660 > Coprosoma. The sequence continues at coordinate 9,621 of CALVIJ010000011.1, forward strand.
CTGTTGTATAAGCATTAATAAGTAAAAATAAAGGTTCATCACTAAGTATTTTCAAACAAGCCTCTAATAAAACGGCCATATTTTTTTCAAACTTCCAAACCTCTTTATTAGGTCCCCTACCATAACTAGGTGGATCCATAACAATACCGTCGTATTTGTGACCTCGTCTATATTCTCTTTCCACAAACTTCAAACAGTCATCCACAATAAAACGAATATTATTATCAGTCAAACCACATAAATCACGATTTTCTTTAGCCCACGCTGTCATTCCTTTAGAAGCATCAACTTGTACAACATTAGCTCCTGCTTTACTACAAGCCATAGTTGCAGCTCCTGTATATGCGAATAAATTTAAAACATTAACCTCTCTACCATTAGAAACAGCTTTTTCAATTTTATTCATCATAAAATCCCAGTTAGTAGCTTGCTCAGGAAATAATCCGGTATGCTTAAAATTAGTTGGTGTAACTTTAAAAGTTAAATCTTTATATTTAACTGTCCAAAACTCTGGCAATTTATTTTTAAACTCCCAGTATCCACCACCTTTATTAGACCTATGATAAAACCCATCAGCTTTCTTCCAATCATTATCAAAATTCATCTCCCACATAGCCTGTGGTTCGGGTCTTCTTAAAATAACATTACCCCATCGTTCTAATTTCTCACCATTACCAGCATCTAAACACTCATAATCAGTCCATTTATCACTAATTTTCAGCATACTATTTCACCACCAACTTTTAAAGTTTACTCACTAAATAGTATACCATATTCTGACAATTTCTTAAAATTCATACACAAAAAAAGTTGGAAAATTGAATTGGCTCAAACACCAGCCCCTATTGTTTCCAACCTTATACTAACATTATATGTATATATCCAAAATTTAACAATATAAAATCAAAAAAGAATTTTAACTTTACATAAAATTTTACAAATTAAAAAGAATTTCATTTTTTATATCGTATGTTTATATATGATAGGTAATTTTAAGAACACTGAAAGGAATGATAATGTGTGTGCACTAGGAGATATAATAATAATCAAAGAATTTAAAAATGAATATGGAAAAAGAGTATCAAAACATTCATTTGTAGTAATTAATGACGACAACAATTATATAGAAGGATTTAAATACGATTTTGTAGCCAACATGTTATGTAGTTTCCATAATCAAAAACACAAAGCAAAAAAACTAAAATACCAATCAAATCTACCAATTCAAGAACAGAAAATCAAGGGAGAAAAAATTAATAACAAGCAAGGATATATTAAAGCAGATCAATTATATTATTTCAACAAAAATAATATTGATTATAAAATTTTAGGACATATAGATGAAAAATTACTAGATGATTTAATTAAATTAATTTTACAATTAAAAAAGAAAAATTTAATAAAAGCAATTACCACAAACATTCAAGAAAAAATACCAAATTAGAATTGACATTATTAAAGTAGGTTGTTACAATACTTTTAGTTACAACTATTTTAAAAAGGAGGGGTTATATGCCTAACAAAGATAATATTACTCAATTTCCAAAAAATTTCTTTTCTAATCTCAAACAATACAAACCAAAAGTCTACAAAAAAAATACTGACATACCATTTAAATGGAGTAAAAACGTTTTAAATGGAAAAAGTGAAGTAACAATTGTTGCTTTAAACAAACAAAACAAGTTATCCTAAAAGATTGGATAACTTGTTTTAATAAATAAAATAATTTACTTTTATCATTTATATATCTTTATAATAAATTAACATTCACAAATAAAAACATTGGACATAAAATCCAATGTTTTTCTTGATAAAATATATTATCTCTTAGAGAATTGTGGAGCTCTACGTGCACCTTTAAGTCCAGGTTTCTTTCTTTCTTTAACTCTAGGATCACGAGTTACAAATCCAGCTCTTTTTAAAGTTTTTCTATAACTATCTTCTTTACCTTCGTTTTCTTTATCATACTCAAGTAAAGCTCTAGTAATACCTAAACGGATAGCACCAGTTTGACCAGTAAATCCACCACCGTTTACTTTAACAGTAATATCAAATGTATTTTCATTATTTGTTGCAACTAAAGGTTGCATTAAATCCATAATATTTGTTTCATATGGAAAGAAGTCTCTAACATCTCTACCATTAACTGTAATAGTTCCTTTACCAGGTACCATTTGTACTCTAGCAATAGACGCTTTTCTACGACCAGTTCCTACAAATTTTCTTTCTGCCATTTAAATTCCTCCTAGTCCACTTTAAGTTCAACAGGTTGTTGAGCACTATGTGGATGATTTCCCTCTGCATATACAAATAATTTTTTATACATTTGTCTACCTAATCTTCCTTTTGGAAGCATACCTTTAACAGCTCTTTCAATCATTTCAACTGGATAGTTTTCAATCATTTCTTTAGCTGTTCTCTCACGTAATCCACCAGTATATCTACTGTGATTATAATACATCTTATCGTTTAATTTGTTACCAGTAAGTACTACTTTGTTAGCATTTACAACGATAACATAATCGCCACCATCAACATGTGGAGTATAAGTAGGTTTATGTTTTCCTCTTAAAACATTTGCTACTTTAGTTGCTAAACGACCTAATGTTTGTCCCTCAGCATCCACAACATACCAAGTTCTAGTGACATCTTCTTTTCTTTGCATGTATGTTTTCATTTTATATTTTCCTTTCTCCATAACATTCGTAAGTTTTCCCAGGACTTACGCATGTGGGATAAATAAATGTACCAGTATCAATTATATCAAAAAACAAGCAAAAGTCAATAAAATTATATGTTTTTGTTTCCTTTTTCATACATTTTATTGACTTCAATTTAACAAATTTACAATCAATTGATCAACTTTCAAATATATTACCTTTTTAACTAATATAATACATCTTTCAAATATAATCCCTCAGGACTTGCCGTTTTACCAGCTTTTCTTCTATCTTCAGCATTTAATATCTCAATTATGTCCTCACTCTTGCGTTTGCCCTCACCAATTTCAATTAAAGTTCCAATCATATTTCTAACTTGATAACGCATAAATCCGGTTCCCAAAAAACTTAGAGTAATCTTGTTAACATTTTTTAGTTCACGAGTTAATCTAGTTTGAACAATCGTTCTAACATAATCTTCTTTCTCTTCATCTGATTTTGTAAAAGATTTAAAATTATGTGTTCCCTCTAAATATTTTAAAGCTCTTTCCATCTCTACAACATCTAATTTCTTATTATATTGATATATATAATCTTTTTCAATTGGATTATATTCACCCATATTAATTATATAAATATACTCTTTAGCTTTCGCATTAAACCTCGCATGAAAATCATCAGCTACAATTTCGACATTCTTAATATAAATATCCTTAGGAAGTAAGCTATTAAGTCCATCTTTTAATTTCTCTGGAGTTATATGTTTAATATCTAAATCAAAATGAGCCTTTTGATTAAAAGCATGTACTCCAGCATCCGTTCTTCCTGAAGCGTGAACACTTACCTTTTTATGTCCATTAATAGTTTTTAAAGCTTTCTCAAGTTCCCCTTGTACAGTTTTTTCTTTAGGTTGTTTTTGATAACCTTTATATTTTGAACCGTCGTATGCAAATGTTATCAAGTATCTCATAATATTCCTCCTACTACAAATTATTATACTTTCATTTATATCGTTATTATTGTAACACAAATAGACAATAAACGCACATTCATCTATTTTACAAATCTATATATATCTTTCATTAAATCATTTAAATCATCACGATATCCTAAATTAATACCTTTATTTTTCTTAACTAAGTCGGTAAATCTTATAATATCAGGTTTGGAAATACTAACATTATTTAAAAGCATAGTATTTGTAAATAAATCAAATTTATCTCCCTCAAACACTGAATTACCATCTTTTAAACATATAACTTCATCCGCAAGCTCCAAAGCTATATCAGTGTCATTAGTCGCAATTATAAATGTTTTACCATACCTTAATTTCATCATTCTAAATAATTTTATTAACTTCTTCTTACTAGAAGAATCTAAATTAGTAAATGGTTCATCCAATATCAATACTCTCGGATTACAAGCCAAAACTATCGCAATAGCGACTTTTTTTTGTTCTCCTTTACTAATCTCAAATGGCGAACGTCTCAAATAACTATCATCAAGTCCAACCATCTTCAAAGCACTAATTATTTTTTTATCATAATTTATATTACTTATTTTTCTTTTTTTAAGTCTAAACAATATCTCTTCATAAATAGTATTACAAAAGAAATAATCCTCTGGATTTTGTCTCAAAATTTGAACACTTTTAATTTCGTCTTTAACAATATCACCACTAGTCAGGTTATCATCACCATTAATTAAAGATAATAATAAACTTTTTCCACTACCACTTTCACCAAGAACAAAAGTAATTTTCTTCTCTTTAAACTCAAAAGATAAATTATTAATAATCCTTAGCACACCATCATCAGATAAGATATCATAACTTGCATTTTTAAGTATTATTCCCATAAATCATCCACCAGCTTTTTCTCATCAAAATAAATCCGATCTATCAGTTCATAAAATTTAAGCTTATCCGATAAATTAACAATAAATGGTAATTCCACATCATAAGTTTCAAAAAAAACTTCATTTTCAAAAACTTTTTTTCTATTTCCTTTTAATACCACTTTACCCTCATCAATAATCATAATACTATCAGATAATAAGGTATCTTCCACATCAGTAGTAATATTAACCACTGTCATTTTCTTTTTCTTAGCTAGTCTCTTTAATCGCTTTAAAATTCTTTTTTTCAAATCCTTATTCACACCATCAAAAAAATTATCTAAAACCAATATTTTAGGATTTTTAATTAAAGCAATTCCCAAAACAACAAGTTTTTTCTTTAGAAAAGAAAGACTATTAAAACTAAAGTCTAATACATCACTAAATTCAAATTCCGAAGAAATATCTAATATATTTTTTTGAACATCTCTTTTATCCACACTATTTAACAAAACAAACATATTAATAACACTATCATAAGTGTCATAATCATCTAAATCCGAAAAAAGTATTTCAATTGCGTTCTGAGACTCTGTAAATGGTTTATCTAATATTAAAATATCACCTTTATATTTTAAAAAACCAGACAAGATATTTGCAAGCGTTGTTTTACCACTGCCATTTTTACCCAAAATAGTTGTAAAACTTTCTTCCGATATACTTAAATTCAAATCATCAAAAACCTTTATATTTCTATAACTAAAATTCAAATTTTTAATATCAATCGCCTGCATACCTCTTCACCACAAAAATTATTATAATATAAATATTTTCAATTTACAATTAAATTATTACTTTTGTCTTTTATTTCCAAATATTTTTAACATAACTGGTAAAGTCTTTATAATAGCCTCTGTATTACTATCGATAATTTTTGAATAAATCCACTTAAAATCTTCGGCACTACCATCCAAATCCAAATTCATAAATTGTGAAAGTGGTGTTGCTCTAACACCCCCAAGTTCAACAAGTAAAGTTACTGGAAATAAACTTTTTAATTTAGAATCCATAGTTGTATAAATCTCCATTTCATCTAATTTATACCCAGTTTCATCCGCATAAACGTTAGCTGCATCATAATTATCTTTTCGCATCTCCTCAGTTAAATTAACCCAAGGATTATCTTCTTTATCCTTACCTAAATAATAAACAATATTTCCGCAACTGTGATAAATAAAAGAACCAATCAAATTATAATTTTCCTTTATTTCATTATAAAAATTAAGTAATGCTTCATTTTCCTTTTCAATCTCGCCTTTTTTACTAAAATAAGGACAACCTAAAGGGCCCAATTTATTTCTTCTAATATTATTTAAATGTAAATCCGCATATATCTCTTCTCCAGATTCAACCCTATCAATTAATGAACTTGTTTCAATATTACTATTCAAATCAACGCCTCTACCATTACTAGACCAATTTATCATACATCCTACAGGCAAATTATTCTCTTTAAATAACTTATTTAAATAGTCTTTCATTTTTTCATTTTCTAAAATATTGGGTGTCGCATGTCTAAACATCATTTGCTGTAATTTATAATCATTATCCCTATATTTATTCGCATACTCTCCCTCAATATAACTGTTTCTATAATAAGTTAAAAGGTATGTCTGTTCTTCTTCATCACTTATATCTCTTGGTATTAATGACCTAATCGCACTAGTCACAATAATAGTGCCCTCAGGATTAACAATCGGAATAAAATGAATAGTATATAAATTTTCATCAATATCTATTTCTCTATTACATAATTTTTCCATAAACCTAATCACAAAAACATTACTAATTAGTTCACTACTATGTGTCCCACCAGTAATAATCACATGATAATCACCATGACCATAAACATAATGATCTATCGGATAGCCAAAATAAGTATAGCCTATTGGTTTTTCCTTTTTAATAACCTGACTATCAAGCCCATCTAAAATTTCATTCATCTGTTTATAATCTAATATTTTTCCCATAATAATCACTCCTACATTATAACATACGCAAAAGAAAAAGTTAAATCACCTAAGATTTAACTTCGTTTACCATTTTGGATTTTGTAACTTATTTTTAAAAGTAATTTCCTAGGAACAAATCTAGTAAAGAATACCCCTAACTTCATCTTTAAACCCGGAATAATAATCAACTTTTCATCAAACATTTTCTTAATCGCATATCTAGCTACATCCATACTTTCTAAACCTTTAATAGAAAAATGAACACGCGCCACCTTATTAAATTCCGTATTAACCGGTCCTGGACATAATAAACTAACCGATACATTACTACCATCTTTTTTTAACTCCTCATAGATTGCGGAAGTTAAACTCACTAC
>CALVIJ010000012.1 GCA_944329505.1 uncultured Bacilli bacterium
TGGCTACAGCTGGAAGTGGTTATTTTACTTCATCAAGACTTCCTAAGGAAACTAATGATAAGACTAAAATGACTTTGGGAGAAATGTACGAAAACAAATTGTTAGTTAAGTTTTCTGATAGTAATAATAGAGTATGTGATAATAATAAGTCTTATATAGAGGTTACTAAAGAAGAAAATGAGTATACAATGAAAGTAAATTTGTCATGTACAGATAAAACAGATTATATAATGCTTCATATGGGATTAGACGGAACACAATTTCCCAGTACCAGCACCGCAAGGTGCGAGTTCGTAAAAAATCTTGATGATGCTTGGGCATATGGAGAATGGTCAAGCTGGGGTACCAAAAAAATAACCGAAAACGGTACTAATCAAGTACAGAAAAAAGTAAGCAAAGTTCAAACAGGAACACAAAAAGTAGCTCATAACAGTATTATAGAAAAAAATGCAGTTAAAGTTATTTATAATGGTTTAACAAAATATGTCTGTGCATCTAGTTATGATAATGCGGGCACATATAATAATTTAGTAACTTGTAAGAAAACTGTTACAACTTATACGAATGAACCAATTTATAAAAATGTTACATATTATAGATCTCGAAATAAAACTTTGAGTAATGGAGTAGATACTAAATGGTCAAGTTGTGATGACACTTCACTTCTTGAACAAGGATATGTTAAGACGGGAAAGGAAAGCTAGGTAATACCTAGTTTTCTTTGCCTTTTTCTATGCCAAGTGCTTGTCAAATTTTATCTAATATATGTTTAATGTTTGATTTATAATTTCATATGTGATACTATAATAATAGTAGAGTACGCCACATAGAAAGGACTGACCACCATGGAGAAATATATTTTTGGTTACCAAAATGAAAATGAGTTTAAAAAGTTAGAAAGTGCTTTAAAAAAGTATAATATGCTAGCTTTTAAAAAACTTTATTTTGAATATTACCCTAAGATTAAAGCCGGGGAATTTTTGGGTACAGTAGTGGCGGAAGAAGATAATGTAAAAAAATATGAGGTAAATTTACCAACTGATGCTTTATTTGCTAAAGTACATGGTGAAGTTAAATTACATTATGAGGTTAATGATGAAAGTAAAAGTGTAACGTTAATAACGTTATCTCCTGAAGAAATTTTAAGTGAAGGTCATCAATCAGAACTTGTGACTTACAAAGGTGTAATGCTATCTAAAGAACATTCTGATAAAGACAAATTTAAAATTAATTTATTAAATATGATTAATAAAGTATAAATTTTAATCTTACTTCTTGCATAATATTTATTAATGTGGTATTATATAGAAGTCAGTTTAAATGGACCCTTAGCTCAGTTGGTTAGAGCATCCGGCTCATAACCGGACGGTCGATGGTTCGAGTCCATCAGGGTCCACCACTTAAATTGCGGGCGTGGCGAAATTGGTAGACGCACTAGACTTAGGATCTAGCGCCTTACGGCATGGGGGTTCAAGTCCCTTCGCCCGCACCAGGTAGCCTTTTCCTCGAACCAGTGAAATGGTTTGAGTTTGTTATATACAATCAGTCTATTAAAAGATTGATTGTTTTTTTGTGTAAAGTAGGGAGTATATGCTTAATGTTGTAAAAACAAAAATAAAAATGGATGATGGTTTGAAAAATAAAATAGAGATTATCTGCTCATTTCGTAATACTAAACCAATTATTCATACTGGATATCTTGTATCAATAGAGTATACAAATATATGTTATGTTGAACCTCATAGGATAATTATTGATGATATAACATATTTAGCTTTTAATTACGGTATAAATATTTATATTGAAAATTTAACATAGGAAAAAGAATTAAGAAAAGGCTCAAAGAAGTGCATCAAAGAAAAAATTTTGGCCATTGGGAAGCAGATACTATTGTTTTAGGAAGAAATAATAAAACCTATAAAAGCAGTTATTGTTTTGTAACCTTGGCGAAAAAAATCTAGATTATATTTATGCAAACAGTTACCAAATAGTAAAGCTAAAAAATGTAACTAAAGCTATAATAGAAATTTTAAGTCAATTTATTTCAGAACTAGTTCAAACAATAACATGTGATAGAGGAAAAGAGTTTGCAAGTTGGGAAGAAATAGAAGAAAAACTAAAATGTCAAATGTATTTTGCTAATACATTTTGTGCTTGGCAAAAAGGTAGTAACGAAAATTCAAATGGACTATTACGAGAATATTATCCTAAAGGTATGGATTTATCTAAAACAAACAATGATGAGTTAAAAGTAAAATTAGACCTAATTAATAATAGGCCTAGAAAATGTATTGGTTATAAAACACCAAATGAAGTTATAACAGACGTTCTGAGTAAGTGTTGCACTTGATTTGACAAATTATCTATAAGAAAAAATTTTAGTAATCAAAATGAGATTCAAAATAATTATTTAAAAATAAAAGAACTTAATTTATAATTAAATAAATTAAAAAATAAGAAATGTTAACATAAGAATATTAATAACGATTTTATGAGTGGTGATTTGCGTAAGTTTTTAAAGATATAAAAAAATTTTTAAAGAATAAATAAATGCTCAAAAAAAGTAGATTGAAGTACTTTTTAGTCTATCTAATTTAAAAATATTGATATTTGTTTTATAAATTATTATAATATAAAAAGATATTGTGAAAAATATATGTGAGGAGCTTTTTTATGACAATAAATAAAAATGAATATCAAAAAGAGGAAAAGTATTTAGAAAATATAAAGAAATTGGCTGATTTGTGTATATCTAATGTTAATGTTCAGATTGACAAGCAAAAAAAGGAAATTTTTGAAATAAAACAATATATTTGGAATGATTGTAAATCTTTAAGTGATTTAGAATATGGAAATTTATTGAATGATACAGATGCAAAGGTTAATTGGACTAATTCACGAATAAAGCAAATGATTAAATATCAGCATATTAAGCAAAATCCTTATTTTGGAAGAATTGACTTTAAAACAGAAGATGAAGTTATAAAAGTTTATGTGGGTATTTACGGATTTAATTATGAAAATTGCAATTATATTTTTGATTGGCGTGCACCTATATCCAATTTATTTTATGATTATGGTATTGGAAAAGCAAAGTATGAAGCTCCTATCGGAACGATTAATGGCGATATTATTTTAAGACGTCAATATAAAATAGAAAACGGTACAATTGAAAGAATAATCGAAAGCGAAATTAATATTAATGATGAAATGTTACAGGAAGTTTTGTCAAATAATTCTTCTGACAAAATGAAAAATATAGTTACAACTATTCAAAAAGAACAAAATGAAATTATTAGAGATACGTCTAATAAATATATGATAATTCAAGGTGTAGCGGGTAGTGGTAAAACTTCTGTCGCATTACATAGAATAGCATATTTATTATATAAAGAGAAAAATCTATCTTATAGTAATATTTTAATCTTTTCTCCTAATGATATTTTTACTGAGTATATTTCTGATGTATTACCTGAATTAGGGGAACGTAATGTTTTAAATACCACTTTTAATGACTTGTTAGAACAATATTTAAAAAAATTTGCCAAGATAGAGAAATTTTCTGGTTTTTTAGAAAGAGTATATGAAAAAAATACAAAACCTAATTATATTTTTTATAGACATGAATTAGATTACTTTATACAAGATTATATAAAAGGTCATATCTTTCACAAAAATATTAATCTTGGAAAAGAAATATTTAATAAGTTTGAGCTTAATGATTTATTACTTAATAAATATAGAAAATTACCTTTAATGGAAAGAATATCTAATTTAGCTGAATATTTATGTAACAGATTAAATGTTTCCATTAGAAAAAATAAAAGAAAAATAGAAAATCTAATTATTTCTGAACTTGGTATTTCATTAAATCCTGTATCTATATTTTTAGAGTTTTTAAAGGTAAAAAGGATAGAAAAAGAAATAATAAACAAAATTGATTATGAGGATTTAGAATATATAATATATATTTATTTTGAATTAAATGGTTATCCTTATAATTCAAATATTAAGCACGTTGTTGTTGACGAAGCACAGGATTATTCTGAATTACAATTTTATATTTTGCGGAAATGCTTTGAAAAAGCATATTTTACAATTTTGGGCGATGTAAATCAGGCTATTAATCCATATTGTCAATATAAATCTCTTGAGGGACTTTCTGATGTTTTTTCTGATGGATATAAATATATAGAATTAAATAATACATATAGATCAAGCCCAGAAATTTTAGATTATTCAAATACAATTTTAGGAATAAAAAATATAAAATCTATTAGATCAAGTAATGGTATTCCTGTAAAACATTATAATAATAATGAAACTATTGATGAAATTTTAAAAAATATACAGTATATATATGAACATGGTTTTAAAAATGTTGCAATAATTACAAAAAATAGTGCTGAAACTAATAAAGTGTATAATAAATTGATTAAAAAGCATACAAAATATAATTTTACAAAGAATATGATAAAAAAAGATTGTGTTTCTATAATGCCTTCTTATTTAGCGAAGGGACTAGAATTTGATGGGGTTATTATATACAATGACATTAATAATATGTATAATGATGAAGAGAAAAAACTTTATTATGTAGCGATAACTAGGGCACAACATGTTTTGTTTGTTTATAACAATTAAATTTTATTTACAATCGGCGTTTTCGCTTTGTTTTTCTTGCAATTTTGTTTATTTGGTGTTAGAATGAATTAAAGGAGGCATTGCTTATGAAGATTGTTAAGGTTAATAAAGCAAAAAATAACGTTAAAGATCTAACAAAAATAACTGAAATGACAGTTGCTAATGCATTACTTGATGCATGTGGTTGTACTGGCAATGGTTATTGTCAATAAATAGAGTGATTATATATCACTCTATTTTAGAAAGTAGGATTAGTAGAAATGTATAAAGTAAGTATAATATAATAAAAAGGTATGATGATAAAATCATAGTGTATAATTCATATACTAAAGCAAACATGTTTTTATCAAAAGATTCTTCAACTGAAGCTTTTGAAGATATAAAAGAATTTGAAAAATTAGATGATGATACTAAAAAATTATTAATAGATAATGGCTTTGTTATCGATGAAAATAGAGATGAACTTGCTGAAATAAAATACATGTTTGAAAAAAGATATTATGATAAAACATTTTTAAATATTGTTTTAGTACCATCTTTAGCTTGTAATTTTTCTTGTCCATATTGTTTTGAGAAAGATTTAAGTAGTGGAAGAGAAAATGTAAAACATTACTTTTCAGTACTAAAAAAGTATGCAGAACAGAATTTTAAAAATTTTAAATGTGTGCAAATAAGCTTATTTGGAGGAGAACCTTTATTATTTGTAAATGAGTGTTTAGATTTCTTGAAATTTGTAGACTCTGATGCAAAAAAGAATAGTTATAAATATTTTTCATCAATAGTCACTAATGGTTCTTTGTTAGAAGAAAGTAATTTAAAAGGCTTGTTGGATTGTCATTTGAAAATGCTACAGATAACAATAGATTCTGATAAAGAAACGCATGATAAGACTAGAAGATTTAAAAATGGTAAACCATCGTTTGATCTGTTAATAAGAAAAATTGAAATGGTTATTCAGATGACGGAAAATATTCCTGACTTTGACTTTGTTTTACGTATCAATTTATCAAATACGACGGTTGAAAAGGTAAAACAGTCGTTATTATATATTGATGAAAAGTATCGTTCAAAAATTAAATTACTAATTAGATCTGTATATAATACTCATAAATATAAAGATAAAAATAGTAATGATAATTCTCAAATCGATAAATATTTTGCTATGGGTAGAGAATTGGGCTTTTCTGTGTTTCAAGAAAGTTTTCAATATCAAAGTTGCGAAGCATGTGCGGATGAAAAGTTTTTCTATTTAATGCCAGATTTAACAATGTGGAAATGTATTAATGATTTGAATTATAAAGATGCTTGCATTGGTAAAATTAATAATGATGGTGTCGCCGAAATTTTACCATTAAAGAATGTTTTTTGGGCGAAACATGCTTTGTCAGCGTTTTCTGATGATAAGTGTTTAAATTGTAAATTATTGCCTGATTGTTATGGTGGTTGTATTTTACAAAAATGTAAAACATGTAAAAAAGCATGTAGACCATTTGAAATGGTGAGTATGTTACATATTTTTAGATAGGTGCCATATGAATGCTTGTGAAAGAGATTTGTTATTAAATGTTCAGCAGCAATATAAATTGAAGTTGTATAATTTTGAAGATTGTGTTGCATTAATAGACGTAGGAAAGTTAAGGCGTAACCAAGAAGATTCTCTTTTGGTATCAGAAAAATTTAGTAATACACTTATGTTAATTGCTGATGGCATGGGCGGTTTAGAAGATGGGGCTTTTGCAAGTCGTATGGCAGCCATTGATACTTATGAATGGTTTCAAAGTTTACAAAAATCTAAATTTGATAATATAGATGATTTATCAGAGGAATACGAAAAATTTGTTGAAGAGCTTGACATAAAAATTAGAAATAATTGTGATGGGGGAACTACATTATTAATTGCAATTGAACTTGAAAACTCTATTTTACTTTTTAATATAGGAGATTCTAGAGCATATATTTATAATGATTTGTGTGAGTTAAGTCAAGTTACTAGAGATCAATCTATTACGCAAGAATTATATGAAAATGGTGTTATTTCATGTAAGGGTTATATGAGATTTCATAAAAAAAACAATTTAATTTGTTCTAGATTGGGATGCTCAAAAAAACTTTTGACTATTGAAACTCAATTGTTACCAAAAGAAGGTGTTAATGATTTGTTTTTATTTACTGATGGAGTGACAGATTGTATTTCTGATAATACTTTATTTGATCTTATTTATAATAATAATGACGAAGTTATAAGTAGACAAATATTGGAGTATGTTATGACTCATAATTCTTATTTTAATATTCCAAGTGATGATTATTATGATATGATAGAAGCAGGTAAGGATAATATATCAATTATTCATAAGAAAATTAGGAGAAAATAAATATGACTAAAATTCAAGCAAAGTGGCGTGAAAGTAAGATTGATTTATCTAAATTAAATTTAAAGACAATTCGTGAATATAAAGTAATTAGTTATCCACCAGCAGGTAATGATGTTTTTGATTGCATTGGAACATTAAATTCTGGTGAGAGTATTAACTTTGTATTAAAAAGTGAACGTGGTACTTTTGCAAATTTTGATAACGAAATAAAAGTGTTACAAGCTATTAAAAAATTTCCTGTTCCAAAAGTTATTGAAACTGGAAAAATTGATAATTTTACATATATTGTTATGAATAAAATGGATGGCGAGAAACTTTCAGGTTTATTCGAAGAGAACAAAAATGTTGATAGAACGAAATATTTGTTTTTATACGGACAGGAATTAGCAAAAATTCATAAAATTAAGCTTGATTGGAGTATTGCTAAACAACGTGATATTAATGATATTCCTAAAAGCTCTGTTTATAAAAATTTAGATAATTGGGAAAATGAAATTATAAGATATTTAGAAGAAACAATGCCTAAAATTATTATGGATACTTTTATTCATGGAGATTTTCATTATGGTAATATTTTGTGGAAAAACAATAAAATTTCTGCTATTTTGGATTGGGAATATTCTGGCATTGGATTTAAGGAACAAGATATAGCTTGGGCATTAATTTTAAGACCTGGTCAAGAATTCATGGATAACGTATCAGATTATAACTGTTTTTTAAACGGTTATAATTCAGTAAATGATTTTGATTATATTAAACTAAAATGGTGTTTGATAAATGGACTATTACATTTTTATTTAATGAATAAAAATAAAAATGACGATAAATATCTTTTAAAACTACAAAATTTAATAAATCGGTTAAAGAATGATATTGTTGAATAAGTGTGTTATTTATAACATGCTTTTTTGATGCCATAATCAATCAATTATTTGATGTTTTATTGTTTTTATGTTATTATATTATATACATTTTTGGAGGTACTTATGAGTAATATTAATGATAGTGTTTTAAATGAAGAAAAAGAATATTTAAAAAAAGTTGAAAATGTTTTAAGTGGTTTAATTGAAACCTCTGGAGAAATTGTTCAAAAACAACAAAGAGAAAATCAAGAGTTAAAAAAGATGATATGGGATACTAGAACTGAACATACTGATTCGGAGTATAATGCTCAACTTAACGAAATAAATCATAATACAAGTATGTTAAGTGAAAATGTAAAACAAGCATTAAACTATCAAAAGGCTATTTATTCGCCATATTTTGGTCGAATCGACTTTAGAAGAGATGGACGTAATAATAGTATGCATGTATATGTTGGACTTACAACAATTAAAGAAGGTATGGATTTTTATGTATTTGATTGGCGTACTCCAATTGCAAGTTTATTTTATAATTATAGTGTTGGTGAGGCACAATATGAGGCTCCGAGGGGGGCAATTAAGGGACAGATTGATTTACGTCGCCAATATAAAATAGAAAACGGTGAATTAAAAAGAGTAATTGAAAGTGATATAACTATTGATGATGAATTTTTGCAGGAAATTTTGTCTAATAGTTCTTCAGATAAAATGCGAAATATTGTTACTACCATTCAACAGGAACAGAATGAAATTATTAGAAATAGATCTACAAATAATTTAGTCGTTCAGGGTGTAGCTGGTAGTGGTAAAACTTCTGTCGCATTACATAGAATAGCATATTTATTATATCAACGAAAAGATTTGAATTCAGACAATATTTTAATTTTTTCTCCTAATGATATTTTTGCCGAATATATTTCAGATGTGTTACCAGAACTTGGTGAAGATAATGTTTTAAATACTACTTTCTCGGACTTATCAAGTGCTTATATCAAAAATAGGAAAATTCAAAGTTTTTCAAATTTTATTGAGGAGTATTATGATAATGAAAAAAACGAATTTAAAAATGAAATGATCCGTTTTAAATTATCAGACGAATATAAGAAAGTTTTGGATTTATATATGTTATATTATACTAAATCACACTGCTTGAAAGAGAGTTTCGAATTTGTTGTTGGAAACTCTAGGGAAGTTTATATTGATAAGGATGAAATCAATGATTTATTTACTAATAAATATGGACATTTGCCAATTGTTGAAAGGTTAAATCAAATTGTTGATTATATTTGTTCTAAAGATAATATCCCTTTTTCAAAATATAATGCCACTGTTAAAAGCCAATTAAGAAAGGCAATGGGGATTGATTTAGACGTTAGAAGAGTATATAGTGATTTTATGAATAATCCAATATATACCGATAATTTTGATTTTGATGTTACTGAATTTTATGATAGAAGTAAGCCAGTTCAATATGAAGATATAATGGGCATGTTATATTTGAATTTTGAGTTAAATGACTATCCATATAATACGTATGTAAAACATGTTGTTATTGATGAGGCTCAAGATTATTCTAAATTACAATTATATATAATTAAAAAAATGTTTCCACATGCTACTTATACAATTTTGGGTGATGTTAATCAAACAATTAATCCTTTTTATAAATATAATACATTGGAATCTTTAAAGGAAATCTTTGGTGATTCAACTGAATATTATGAGTTGTTAAAATCTTATAGATCAAGTCCAGAAATAACTGATTATGCAAATAGTATTTTAGGTTTAAGAAGTGATTTTGCTGTAAGAAATTCTACAAATAAACCAGTAATTAATGAAGAAGAAAATCCAGCTATATTTGAATCACAGATTTATGAAGACATTCAAAGAATGCGTAATGATGGTTTAAAGAGAATAGCTATTATTACAAGAAATAAAAAAGAAGCGCAAGAATTATGTTCTAAATTGGAGAATGGTGCTGATGGTATATCATTTTCTACTTCCAGTATGCAAAATGATAATGTGATTATTGTTCCAGCTTATATTGCAAAAGGTTTAGAGTTTGATGGTGTTATTGCTTATACTAAACCTGATGATTATTATACTGAAGAAGAAAAAAACTTGTACTATGTTGTTTGTACAAGAGCGCAACACCAACTTGTGGTTTATAACCAACCTCAATATGTTATGGAAAATCCAAAAAAATTAGTGAAAAATATTCTATAAATTTATTAAGATATTTTTATTGTTTTAAAAATTCATCGAAAGATTTTGATAAATGATTGATAACAATACATTTAGAATATTAAATTAATAATATATAAAATTTATTAGTGATATGATGGGTCGTATTATAATTTGTGTTTTTTTTGAAGGTGGTTTAAAACGAGTACACTGCTTGTACCATTGCAGGTGAGAGTCGCACTCTGTGTGACCATTCAATATAGAACTCATAATATCAAATATTATGGGTTTTTTATTTAAATTAAGCTGATTTCATTTTAATTCTATATGTGACTATTAGATAATCATTGTGTTAATATGGGAGGAAATTATGGTAGAAAAAACAGAATTTACTGAAGATACAATAAAGTCAGAAGTAAAAAAACATTATGGGATAAAAGTTAATGATATTAAAGTCATAAATGGTGGTAGTGCTAATATATATAAGTTGACATCTAATAAAGGCGATAAATATATTTTAAAAGAGTTTCAGTCAAAATTTAGTGAAAAAACTATTTTGAAAGAAATTAATATCATCAATTTTTTGAAAAATAAAGGTTTATCGGTGCCAGAATATGTAACTTGTTTAGATGAAAAACAATATTTTGAGTATAATGATAAAACGGTCATTATTCAAAAGTTTATAGAAGGAAACATTCAAGAAAATTATAGCGGTACTGAAGAGCAAATGTTAGAATCTGCCAAATATTTAGGTATAATTGTTAATGCTTTGGAAGACTATACTTATGATGATATGTTTAATTGTAATATAGAAAAATACACTTCTGATAAAATTATTGATAAGAGTATTGCTAAACATGAAAGTTTAATACCACTAGCCAAAGAAGATAAAACTCATGGCATAGAAATCGTAAAAGATTTGAAAGATAAAATTGAAATGTTGAAAAAAGTAAAAAATGATGGTACTTTTAAAAAAGCTACTAAAGTTACAATAAAGAAAACCCATGGAGATTACAATGTATTACAGTTTATTTATAACGATAAAGGAAAAATAAAAGCAGTAATTGATTTTGTTAACGCTGGTGAAATGCCAATAGTATGGGAAATTGCTAGATCATACAATTATATAGATAAAGACTGTAAAAATGGTGAATTTAATATTGACCATTTGGTGATGTATGTAAATGAATATTTAAAATATTCAAAACTTAACAAAGATGATTTAAAATATTTACCTTATGTATACTTGGTTCAAGTATTATCCAGCACACACGGTTATAAAGAATATTTAAAAAACAGTAATGTTAATTTACTGCGTTTTGGAAAAGAAAGAACTGATATATGCCGTTACTTAATAAAAAATGCTAAAGAAATTTCAGAAAGGTTATTAGAAATTAAATTATAATACAAAATAGTTTAAAATAAAAACTCGGTATAAAAATCCGAGTTTTAAACTTGTGGTTCCTTATTTTTAATAATAAAATTCTTGATAAATTTGTCATCTCTATTTTTTAAATATATGTATCCAAATATATTAAAGATTACTGCTCCTATAAAATTTACAATTAAATCTTTCATAGTGTCGTTTAGGCCAATATCTAAATATCCATTTAATCTAACTAATTCATTATTGTTTTGATCATATAAGATGGTATAATTTATATCATCTACAGTTATTACTTTATTACTTTGCATAGGATCTAAAGTTACAGTATGTATTTCGTTAATATATTCATCTTTCTGCATGTCGTAATGAATGGTTTTATCAACTCCATATTCAAAGAATTCCCAAATTACCCCAATTGTCATTGAAAAACAAAATGAGAATAGACAGAGAAATATTGGTGATAGGTTAATACTTTTAAGGTGCTTGTTTAATATGTCAAATAAAGAAAAACCTATGGCAGCCATTAAAAATCCATTTAAAGTGTGTAGCATTGTATCCCAAAAAGGAATTATTCCATAGAAATTATTTATTTCACCTAGTATTTCAGCAGAGAAGACAAATACCATAATAATTATTTCGACGGTGTTTGGTAAATCTACATTTAATCTTCGTTCAATTATAAATGGTAAAAATAATAATATTAATGATAGAATACATAACGCCACATTTTCATATTCCCTTCTTATTAGCTGTAAAATTAAACATAAGATAATTAGTCCTCTAAGCAATAGATAGACTGAAAATTTAGATTTGTTATTTTTTATTTCTTCTTTTATTTCTTTTATATAATTATGTTTTTTCATTTTATACCTCACTTACTTTTTATCACCACAATTATATCATAGTTATTGACATTTTTATATTTAAAATTATGATGAAAAGGTAGTTAAGTATAAATGTAAACCTTTGAAAAGTAGCAAACATCATTATTCTTATTAATAATAAAACCTATAAAGAGGAAAGTACTTTATAGGTTTTTAAATTACTTTCTTTTTTGAAAACTTTTAATATAAGTATCCATATCGCCATGAGCATAATATGGAAAACTTGCTGTTACTATACATTTAGCAGTTGGAATGTCCGCTTCCATTAAGATTCCTAGAATATTTTGAGCTCTATTTTTATCGATTAATAAAGTTGAACCATCTTGTTTTATGTATCCATATCTAACAGGGTGTTGACTTTTAGACTGTTTTGTAAATTCTCTTTCTAAATCATATTTACTTAACCAATTACCATTTGTTCTAATAGCCGTTGCAGCGTTTTCAATTGATTTTAAATCTTTATCAATAAAACTATTATTAAAGCGTTTAATTGAAGTAATTTTTTGAGTATCAATAAACTCCCCAATAATTTTAGCTAAATTAATAGCTTCTTTAGAATAATTTTCAGCTAAGTTTACATATAATTCAGTTATATCTTCTGAGCTTAAAGTCCAATAGTCATATGCAAAATTAATCCTTTGATCTTTAGTTAATTTATGATGCTTGACAGGATTTTTTTTATTTATTAGTTCACAAACTGCTTTTGCAGTTATTATTTCTGGTTTTTCCATTTTATTTACCTCCTTTTAAAGTCTTTTGTTTTTGAAGTTTAGCGATATATTCTGGGAATGTATCTTTTGCTACATGTGGATATGCACCTTCGACAATACATCTAGCTGGGACAATACCCTGATTTACAATAGCCATTTTTATTTGTGTAGCCTTTGGTTTATCAAATTTTATTGGTTGTCCAAGATTATTTAGGTATATATGATAAGATGGACGTTTTGTTTTTGTTTCTTTAAATATTGCATCTTCATCGAATAATTCTAACCAATTTTGATGATTGTATTCTTTAACTATATTATCTAGTCCTAGCATACGTATTCTATTTTCGTTAAGTTCTTGTTGAGAAAAATCAATATTACATTCAGCATAAGTATCTGGATAAGGCTTTAATATATTGAATCGACAAATAAATGGAATAATAGCCTTTTTTAATTCACTATCATTTTTATAAGCATGTATTAAAAGATCTAACAAACTTGTATCTCCCATAATGTTATAATATTGTATAGCAAATTGAATTTTTTCTTCCAATGTAAATTTTGTTCTTTTGTTTCTTCTCATTTTAATTGAATGTTTGTTTTCAACTTCATTAAATAGATTGATAATAGCTTCATTGGTATCAATTTGGGTTTTCAGCATAAACACTTTTCCTTCCTTTCAATGTATTTATAAAAAAGCAAAGTTTATTATATCATGGTTTTTTTAAATGTCAAATCTACGTTATATAAATGTTTTAAAGTTTATATCTTTTTATGTCTTTATAAAAAGTATATATAAAATAAGATTATATGTGATATAATTTTATATAAGGTTTATGTGAGGTGAGATAATGAGATTATATAATACATTAACAAAGAAAGTAGAGGAGTTTGTTCCTTATAATAAAGATATGGTGAAAATGTTTATTTGTGGTCCTACTGTTTATCATTATGCTCATATTGGTAATTTAAGGACTTATATTTCTGAAGATATTTTAGAAAAAGGACTTAGATATTTAGGTTATAATGTTAAAAGATGTATGAATATTACGGATGTTGGTCATTTGACTGGTGATAGTGATACTGGTGAGGATAAGTTAATGACGGCAGCTAAGAAAGAGAAAAAATCAGTTTTAGATATTGCTAAATTTTATACAGATGCATTTTTTAAAGATTTAGATAGGTTAAATATTAAAAGACCTGAGATAGTAAGTCCAGCAACTGAAAACATTTCATTTTATATTAAAATGATTAGTAAGTTATTAGATGAGGGTATTGCTTATGAAGCTGGAGGTAATATTTATTTTGATACGTCTAAGTATCCTAAATATTATGAACTTTCTGGAAGAAGTAAAGATGATTTGCTACTCGCGGTTCGTGATGATGTGGATGTTGACCATAATAAACGTAATTCGTTTGATTTTGGTCTTTGGTTTACTAATTCTAAGTTTAAAGATCAAGAACTTAAATGGGACAGTCCTTTTGGATATGGTTATCCTGGCTGGCATATAGAGTGTTCGGCTATTGCAATACAAAATTTAGGAGAACATTTAGACATTCACTGTGGTGGAGTTGATAATATTTTCCCTCATCACACTAATGAGATTGCCCAGTCTGAAAGTTATTTAGGTCATAAATGGTGTAATTATTGGGTTCATATGGAATTTTTAAATGATAAGACTGGTAAGATGAGTAAGTCTAAAGGAGATTCTAAGGATTTAAATAGTTTGATAGAAAAAGGTTATGATCCAATTGTTTATCGTTACTTTTGTTTACAGTCACATTATAGAAAGGTGTTAGTTTATAGTTTAGAAAGTTTAGATATGGCTACTAATGCTTATAATAAGCTTAAAGGCAGAATTAAAAATATTAAGGATAATTTAGATGGTGAGATTGATTACGATAAGATAGAAGAATATCAAAATAAGTTTAAAGAGGCTTTTGAAAACGATATGAATACTTCTATGATGCTTACGACTTTATATGATGTGATTAAAAGTGATTTAAATAATAATACAAAACTTTATTTAATTAAGGATTTTGATTCAGTTCTTTCACTTTCTTTACTTGATGAAGATAAGATTTCTAAAGAACTTGAGGATTTTGTTTTAAGAAAAATTGAAGAGAGAAATAAAGCTAAAGAAGAGAAAAATTATGCTTTGGCTGATAGTATTAGAGATGAGCTACTTTCTAAAAATATTGTGATTAAAGATACGAGAGAGGGAACGACTTTTGAAGTTAGAAAGTAATGGTATTTTAATTATTAATAAAGATAAAGGTTATACAAGTAGAGATGTAATTAATATAATAAGTAAAGAGTTTGGAACTAAAAAGGTTGGACATAATGGAACTTTAGATCCTTTAGCGACAGGAGTTTTAGTTGTTTGTTTGAATAAGTATACAAAGTTAAATGAATTACTGGCTTCTGATGAAAAAGAATATATTGCCGAAGTTACTTTAGGTGTTCGTACAGATACACTTGATATAGATGGTAATGTATTAGAGACAAAGGAAGAGTATATTAATAAAGATGATTTGGAAAAAACCTTACAAAAATTTGTAACGACTTACGAGCAAGAAGTTCCTATT
Source organism: uncultured Bacilli bacterium (assembly GCA_944329505.1). GTDB lineage: Bacteria > Bacillota_I > Bacilli_A > RF39 > UBA660 > Coprosoma. Next base: position 15,634 of record CALVIJ010000012.1, read on the forward strand.
TACTCAGCGGTTAAAGTTAATGGAAAAAAACTTTATGAATATGCGAGAAGTGGGGAAGATGTAGTTTTACCTAAGAAAAAAGTGACTATTAAAAAGATAGAACTTTTAGATTTTGAAAATAATAAATTTACTTTTAAATGTTTAGTTAGTAAAGGAACTTATATAAG
>CALVIJ010000013.1 GCA_944329505.1 uncultured Bacilli bacterium
ACTTTAAAAACTTTATGGTCGATAACCAAAAAGTGGGAATTGGTCAAGTTTCAACAATGAGTACTGAAGAGATTATGAGTAAACAAGATGAATTTATTAGTGAGTTAAATGAAGAAGCTGAAGAAGGTTATACAGCTATTGCTTTATTTGTTACTGATATTTTGAAAAATGGTTCTTATATTTTCTTTAATGATAAAGCAAAAGAGATTTTCTCTAATTCATTTGGAGTAGAGAATATAGAGCAAGGGCATTTCTTTGAGGGATTAGTTTCTCGTAAAAAACAAATTGTTCCAAAACTTATGAATTATATGGATAATTAAAACATTTAAAAAGTGATTCAATTTTAAGAATCACTTTTATTGTGAAAAAGTTGAATTTTAACATATCTTGTTCTAAAAAAAATTTTTTATTAATAAAAGATTCACTTTAATGTGAACCTTTTTTGTTTTTCTTTAGCATGCGAATATAGATTGACAGATGCATATATTAATGCACACCCACTCAATATACATAAGCAATTAGCTGAGAAGTCATTAGGGGCAATGGTGTAGGCAATTACAAAGGATGTAGGTGCAGTGAAAAGTGCGGCTTTAATATCATTAGTAAACAGTTTAACATTTGTGTGACGTTGATATCTGGCATATCTGTTTTCACGAGCTCTATTTAAATTAATATTTACAGCATCATTATACTTAGCTCTTTTAATGGTTACCCCCTCTTTCTTTTTTTGTTCTATATATTAGCAATTTTATTACCTTATGTCAAATTTTATTGGTGTTTTATAGATTTTTTTAAGATTTGGATGAAATCTAATAAATAATAAATAAAGTGTTTATCTAATTTAATGGTATCTAAAGTGATGACTAATCTACCAAATTTCATACTAAATCTAAACATTCTAGATAGATTTGATGTTTCAAAGAATAGTGTTTCACCATCGATTTTGTTTGTCAAATCTTTATCTAAGGTTATTTCTATAGAGTTTTTAGTTTGTCTGATGTTTTGAATATTTAATTCTTTGGCCTCTTTCTCAAATAATTCTTCATGCATATAGATAATTAAATCTTCTGATAGTTTACCGAATCTATCTTCTAATTCATGTTTTATTGTATTAAGTGAATCATAGGAATCGATACTACAAATTTTCTTGTGAATTTCGATTTTTAAATCTTCATCACTAACAAAGCTATCATTAATTGAAGTTGCGACATCAATAAGTGGTTGGGTATCTTTAGTTTCTTCTTCTTTTGGTTTTTCACCTTTTAATTTAGCAACTTCTTCGTTTAGCATTTGCATAAATAATTCAATACCAATACTGTCGATGAAGCCAGCTTGTTCGCTACCTAAGATATCACCAGCACCTCTTATTGATAAATCACGCATTGCTATGGCAAAACCACTTCCTAATTCGGTGAAGTCTTTTATGACTTTCAATCTTTTAGTAGCTACTTCTGATAAGATTTTATTTGGAGCATACATTAAATAACAATAGGCTATTTTGTTGCTTCTGCCAATTCTTCCTCTTATTTGATAAAGCTGTGATAGTCCAAAGTGGTCCGCATCTATAATGATTAAAGTGTTTGCGGATTCGATATCAATTCCTGTTTCAATGATTGTAGTACATAATAGAACATCATATTTTTTATCAGTGAAGTCCATCATGACTTTTTCTAATTCATTTTTATTCATTTGACCGTGTGCTACTCCGATTTTAGCTTCTGGTACTAATCTTTGCAGTTCTATTTTTTCTACATCTATATTAGCAACCTGATTATATAAAACAAATACTTGTCCGTTTCGAGCTAATTCTTTATATATGGCATCTTTGATAATCTGTTTGTTTTCGGCTAAGACGTAGGTCTGAATAGGGTAGCGGTCAACTGGTGGGGTTTCAATTAATGATAGGCTTCTAATTCCAGCTATCGACATTTGTAAGGTTCTTGGAATAGGGGTTGCTGATAAAGTTAAGACATCAACATTATTTTTATATTCTTTGATTTTTTCTTTGTGTTTAACCCCAAAACGTTGTTCTTCATCAATAACGAGTAGGCCTAAGTCTTTGAATTTCACATCATCGCTTAAAATTCTATGAGTTCCAATCAATAAATCTATCTGACCTTTTTCTAATTTTTCTAAGGTTTCTTTGGTTTCTTTTGGTGAGACAAACCTATTTAACAATGCAATATCAACTGGAAACGACTTAAATCTTTCGATGGCATTTTGAAAGTGCTGAGAAGAGAGAATTGTAGTTGGACAGAGAATTGCGGCTTGTTTACCTGATATTATTGCTTTAAATATAGCTCTAAAGGCAACTTCGGTTTTTCCATATCCAACATCACCACATAATAATCTATCCATTGGTTTATCTGACTCCATGTCTTTTTTTATCTCTTCAGTAACTCTCAATTGATCTGGTGTTTCAATATGGTCAAATTCTTTTTCAAAAGCAATTTGCTCTGGTCCATCTTTATCAAATGCAAATCCTTTTTTAGATTCTCTGATGGCATACATTTTAAGTAAATCTTCGGCAATGTCTTCAGCTTTTTTACGAGCTCTAGCTTTTGTTTTTTGCCATTCATGACTTCCTAATTTATTTAATTTAGGAATGGATGCATCACCAGAAGAGTATTTAGTGATTAAATCTAATTTTTCGACTGGAATATATAATTTATCGTTGTCACGATAGGTGATAGTTAGATAATCTTTTTTTAGACCATTTTTAACAATTGTTTTTAGGCCATCATATCTACCAATACCATGGATACCGTGAACAACATAGTCACCAATTTCTAATTTAGTGATATCTTTTATTCTAGTTCCATATTTGAACTTTGTTTTATAACCATTTTCTTCTTTTTTATCAAATAGTTCTTTTTCCGTTATTACAATATAATTATCGGTTATAAAACCACCATTAATTTTTTTTACAATTAAATTTATTTTCCCAGGAAATAATTCATTTTCATTAGTATAAGTTAGATTTTTATTATCTAAAAATTCAATTAATTTGTTTACTTGATAACGACTATCTAGGCAAATTATTACTAGTTTGCCTGATTTTAAATAGATGTTTAATCTATCATTAATTTGTTTTGGATCTTTAGGAAAAGCTTCTATATCTACTTTATTAAATATTTGGGCTTTACTATTTTTTGAACTGTTATGAAATTCTTCAAAGATAATAGCATCTTTATCTTGAATTTTTTCAAAGTCAAACATGTATTTTGTGTTAGGATCTATGTTAATACTTATACTATAGTTTAGCATTTCTTCCAAAAGTAAATCATAATTAACCATTAAAGAATGATAGTTATTATAAATTGTTACAGGATTATTTAAATAACCTGTGATATTAGTGATATTTTTTTCATATTGCATCTCACGATGTTTGGCTTCAAAGTTATATTTTTCAAGTAAGGTCTCGGTGTTTGGAAAAATAGTGGCTTCGTTTATTTTAGATAAGGTGAGCTGGGAATCGATGTTGAAAGTTCTGATGGAGTCTATTTCATCGCCCCAGAATTCTATTCTGATTGGGTTATCACTATCGATTGGAAATATATCGATGACGTATCCTCTGACAGCAATTTCACCAGTCATATTTACGGTTGTTTCTCTTTTATAACCTAGGTTAAATAGTTTTTTAATTAATTCATCTAAGTTGATTACGTCACCAACTTTTAAATTAATTTTACTATCTTTAAATTTCTCTTTTGAGGGCAAAAATCTTAAATATCCCATGAGATTAGTTACGACAATGGCTTTGTCTTCTTTGGTTAAAGAATTCAATGCTTCTAAACGAGTGATTTTGAATTCTGGTGAGACGGCGATTGCTTCACTAGTTATAAAATCGTCCATGGGAAAAAACCATACTTTATCAGTATAGTGGGTAAGTGAATTATAAATTAATCCGGCTTCGTGAAGATTTGAAGTTACTAGAATAACTGAATTATTACTGTTTTTGAATTTTTCATAGATGTAGATACTTTTTAATTCATTATTTAAACCGATTAATTCTTTGGTATCAACAGTATCAAATATTTTATCTATAAAGGTCATTTTATCACTTCCATAGAATTATATTTATTCATGAGATTATCAAATGAAAGTTCTAAATAGTCTTTAAGAATTTTCTCAGCATTATCGGTTACTTTTTCTAATATCTCTAATTCATCTTTAGGCATTTTACCGATGACATAATCAATTCTATCTTTATATTTATTATTAGAAATACCTATTTTTATTCTCTTATATTCTTTTGTATGAAGGTAATTTTCAATATTTTTTAAACCATTATGACCACCTGATGAACCTTTGTATTTTAATTTTAATTTACCTAGTTCAGTATCTAAATCATCACAAATTATTAATATATCTTCTAAATTTATTTTATAAAAGTCTTTAAATTTTATTACTACTTCTCCTGATAAGTTCATATATTTTTGAGGTTTTAATAAAATTATTTTTTCACCTTTATAATTAAATTCTGTATATAAGCCATTAAATTTTTCTTTGTTAAAATCAAGATTATTTGCTTTAGCAAATTTATCTATGAATTTAAATCCAGCATTATGTCTAGTATTTTCATACTCTTTGCCTGGATTTCCTAAGCCGACGATTAACTTCATTTTTCTCACCTCTTTTTCTTTGACGTTAATATTATAGCACATTTTGTGTTTTTTGTACTTTTTAAATGATTACTATATAGAACAAAAAATAAGGTTTAATAAACCTTATAAATTATGATATTCATTATAGATTTCGCTTTTAGGAACGTTACGTTCTTTAGCGACTTTTTTTATGGCTTCATTTGGTGTTAGACCATCTTCAATGTATAAATTAACATGATCTTTAATAGATAGGTTATCGAAAGAAGTCGTTTCTTGATTACCCTCGACGACAATTACTATTTCTCCTTTTAAGTTTTCCACAGTTTTAAGGATGTTTTCCACAGTTCCACGAATAACTTCTTCATATCTTTTACTTATTTCCCGGACAATAGCAATTTCTCTATTACCAAATATTTCATATATATTATTTAATGTTTTGATGAGTCTATGTGGGGCTTCATAAAAAGCAATAGGATAGGGACTCATTTTTAAAGTTTCTAATTCTTTTTTTCTTTTACTTTCTTTACTATTTAAAAATCCATAAAAAGTAAATGGTCCGCCACTTAATCCAGACATGACTAGCGCGGGAATTACAGCTGTTGGACCAGGAAGACAAACGACATTATAGCCATTTTTGATAGCACTTTTAACTAGTATATAACCTGGATCACTAATTACGGGTGTACCTCGGTCACTTACTACGGCAATATTTTTTCCCTCTTTTAAATAATCTAATTCTTTTTCTTCATTTTGATTTTCATTATATAAATGACTAGATATTAATTTTTTATTTATTTCAAAATGATTTAATAGTTGTTTTGTAGTTCTTGTGTCTTCAGCAAAGATTACATCGACTTCTTTTAAAATATTTATGGCTCGGATGGTTATGTCTTCTAAGTTACCAATCGGAGTTGGTACGATATACAAAGTAGGGGAGCCATCATAACTTTTTTGTATCATTTATATCATCTCACTTAAAGTATTTTTGAATTTCTTCAGTATAAGATCCATCTGGATTATGACTATATAAAGGAGGTAATATTTTTAAACCTTTTTTTCCATTCTTTTTGCCTTCTATTAATAAAATATTAGCTTCTTTATTTTTACCAGGATAGACTAATCTGATTTTTTTTGGTTCAATATTATATTCACGCATAGTAGTTAAAATATCAATTAGACGTTCTGGGCGATGAACTAAACCTAAGGTTCCACCATTTTTTAAAAGCTTACGAGCAATTTTAAGTATATCTTTTAGATTTAAAGTCACTTCATGACGAGCAATTGTTTTGTAATCGTTTTTATTTAATCTTGAGGTTTCTAATACTTCAAAATATGGTGGGTTACAAGTTATTATATCGAAATATTCTGGAGTCATCTCTTTAGCATATTCTTTAACATCTTCATTAATTATTGTTATTTGGTTTGCTAAATTATTCATTTTAACTGTTTCTTGAGCCATTTCGCTTACTTCTTTTTGAATTTCTATGCCGGTTATATGAGCTTTTGTTTTGGCCGATAAAATTAAAGGTATTGGAGCGTTGCCACAACCAATATCTAAAATATTTTTAACAGTTTCATTTAGAGTGATAAAGTTTGGAAGTAAAACTGAATCTAAAGAGAAGTTAAACATTTCGTTGTCTTGGATTATTTTTAAGTTTTCATATCCAAGTAAATAATTAGTTACTTTCATCTTTATCAACTTCTACTGTTCCATAGTTTGGAACATTTACTTTATATTTTTGTCTTAAGATATCTAATCCAGTTATTGTTCCTTCGCCGTGCTCGGTCATGACTTTATCTCCAATTTTTAACATACCTTGGCGACACTTTTCATAGCATTCATCTTCATATTTTAAACAACACATAAGTCTTCCACAGACACCATTGATTTTACTTGGGTTAAGTGCGATGTTTTGGTTTTTAGCCATATTAATTGAAACAGCATTTAAATCTTTTAGAAAACGAGCACAACATAGTTTTTGTCCACAAGGACCATAACCACCAATTTCTTTGGCTTTATCTCTAATTCCTATTTGTCTTAATTCAATTCTAACTTTATAAATAGAGGCAAGTTCACGAGCTAACTCTCTAAAGTCAATGCGATTATCAGCTAGAAATCTAAAAATAAGTTTGTCGCGATCAAATGTGTAACTTGCATCAATGATATGCATTTTCATATCATCTCTTTCAACAATTTGGCGACATTTTTTTAAAGCTAACGCACCATCTTTTAGATTTTTCTTATGTTTATTATAATCTGTTTTATTCGCAATTCTAATAACCTTTTTTAAATCTCCATTAATTTTATCTGGATTAATTTCTATTTTAGGGTTTATTACTGTTCCAAATTGAAGACCGTGCTCAGTCTCGACAATGACAGTGATATTATTTTTTAATTTTAAATTACCTGGATTAAAATAGTAAACTTGTCCATGAGGTTTAAAATTTACTCCAACAACTTCGATCATTATATCACTTCCTCTAAACTAATTATTAGTTTATCCATTAATAAACTTGTATTAACATTGTATTTTATTAATTCTTTTAGTTCAACTAATTTATTTATTTTATCACATATTTCATCTTGAGTATTATTTTCTGAAATGTTTTGAATATCGTTATTTAACTCAAATATCTCTAGTGGTTTGTTTAATTTATAATTTAATATATCTTTATAATAGTTAATCATTATTTCATAAGCCATTTCTATTTCTTCTTTACTGGTTATGTAGTCATTCCATAGTTTTCCTATATAAAGTAGGGTATTTAAATGATTTTTTTCATAATAATTTACGAATTCAATTACTTTGGTTATTTTTAAATTTAAGGTTTCTTCGTCGTTGTTTTCCGTTATATTATTTTTATTAAATAATATTAGGTGTTTTAGTTTTTGAATATAATCTTCGTCTTCATTAATTATATTTGTTGATTTTAACCTTAAAATTTGGCATCTTGATCTAATGGTTGACAAGACACTATAAATATTATCAGTCATTAAGATTGCGACTATATTATTATCAGGTTCTTCCAAAAATTTTAAAATTGAATTGGCAGCTGATTTATTTAGTCTATCAGCATTCTTTATAATATAAACTCTTTTAGTTCCAATTAAGGCTTTGGTATTAAATTCTTTTTGGAGATTTTGTAATTGTTCTTTTTTTATCCATAAGCCATCTGGGGCAATTACATCGATTTCAGGGAAGTTTCCTGAGTCGATGACTTCACATTGATGGCAATCTCCGCAATTATTTTGACTTAGATTTTTTAAGGGACATAATAGTGATTTGACAAATGACATTACAAAGTTGAATGAATCATAAAAACCGCCTGTTTCAATTAAATAGGCGTGGGAACATTTGTCATCCACGATGGCATTTTTTAAAATTTTATACACGATTGGTTGTGATTTTTGATAACCATCTAACATCTTCAAGTCCTCCTAATATACTACAAGTCTTATAATGATTAAAAATATGAATGCTGGAATACTAAATATAGTAATAAGTAATACCGTTACTAAGTTAATTGGAATAATAGCCGTAGCTGGAACAATGACATTATAACCATATAACATGAAAAAACTCATGATAAATTTTTTTAACATTTTAAATAATTTATTAAACATGAAACACCTCAATAAATTATATAATATTTATACTAAATTTATGAGATAGTTGTGCGGTCTTCGATAGCCATTTCTAGTGTTAGCGGATCAATATAATCAATATCAGCTCCCATTGGAATACCATGGGCAATTTTAGATATTTTTACATCTGTTCCCTCTAACATTTTTCTTATGTATAAAGCGGTGGTTGCTCCCTCGACACTAGGTTTGATTGCTAGAATGACTTCTTTGATGTTTTCGTTTTTTATTCTATCGATTAGTTTATCGATATGAATATCTTCAGGATTAATTCCCTCTAATGGGGAAATTAATCCACCTAGTACGTGATATACACCTTTAAAAGAACCAATTTTTTCGAATAAAATCACGTTTTTGCATTCTTCAACGACACATAGAGTTGATGTATCACGAGTTTCATCTTGGCATATTTGGCATAGGTCATCTTCGGTTAAACTACCACATCTGGAACATTTTTTTATTTTTGTTTTTCCATCTTTTAATGATTTACTGAATAAATCAATTATGTCACTATCCATATTTAGGGTAGCGAGGGCTAGGCGTTCCGCAGTTTTTTCACCTATACCAGGAAATTTTTTGAAACATTCAATTAAGTTTAAAATTGTTTTAGGGTAATTCATTAGAAAAGACCTGGCATTCCTTTAGTGTATTTTCCCATTTTTTGTTCTGTTTCAACATCTATTTGGTGATTAGCATCATTTACAGCTACTAAAATCATATCTTGTAACATTTCAATGTCATCTTTTTCTAAATTATCAGCATCTATTTTTACTTCAACAATTTCTTTTGTTCCTTTTACTTTTACAGTAACAAAAGAAGATTTACCTTCAAATATTTTTTCATCAATTTGACTTTTTTCTTTCATCATATCATTTTGTAATTTTTGAGCTTGTTTCATCATAGCTTGAATATTCATTTTCATTCCTTCTTTCTTTTTAATTATATTCTATTATATCTTCAAACATGGATGTTATGTTGTCTTCTGGGTCGTCTTCTTTGAAAATATCTTCTAAATTGAACTGTTCTTCTTTATAGATAAATGGTCTTAGTTTATTATTAAAATCTTTTTTTATGATTTCCCATTCATCTAAATCGGTTGCAATTAAATTATATTTTTTATTTAAAATTTTGGCAATAGTTTCTTCAAGAATTGGTAAATTTTGATTGAATAAATCAGCAAGACGTTTTGTTTTATAAATAAATATTAAATTTTCATCACTTGCTGCTTTTAATGTACCATCTAAGAGTATAGAGGCCCCATTACTATAGTCTGGATCTAAAAGTAGGTCATTAAGTAGTTCTAGGGCTGGAGTTATATTTCTAACTTCTTGTTTATTGAATTTAGCAAGCGTATTATCAATTCTTATTGATTTTATTTTTTCTAAGTTGATTTTTAATTTTTCATTTATTTTTTTCACATTTTGCATTCTTTTAGAGGTGTTTTCTGATGGAATAGGGGAGTGTTGTTCGTTTTTTGTTTGTTTTTTTAAAGACTTTTCCACATTTTCCTCAGAGTTTTCCACATTTTGAATTATTTTATTAGTAGTTTTTGGCGATTTTTCCGTATTTTCAACTATTTTTTCTGGTTTTTGTACTTTTTGTTCGCTTTTTTCCACTTTTTCATGATTTTTTTTAGAAATTATTTTAATGAGTGCTAATTCGAAGAGTAATTTACTATTATTATTGTTTTTCATCTCAAAAGAGTACTTATTTAAGGTTTCAATGATATTAAATAGTTCATTTATTGAAATTTTTGGGGCTATTTCCTCATAATTTTCAATATTTTGAGTTCTTTCTTTAAAATAATTTGGCGCTTCCTTAAATAATAGGGTATTTCTTATAAAATCTATAAATTCTTCTAATAATTTGATGAAATTTTTGCCTTTATCGTTATATTTATCGATTTTTTCGAGAATTTCATCTAATTTATTATCAATTATGTTTTCAAGTAATTCTTTTAAATCTGTTTCTGTTAATGTACCGTTTATATCATGAATATCTTCAACAATGATTTTACCCTCAGTATAGGCTCTAGCTTGATCAAGCATTCCAACGGAATCACGCATTCCACCATCAGCTAGTTTAGCTATTTCTGTTAAAGCATCTTTTTCTATGTCAATTTGTTCTTTTTTTGCTATTTTAGACAAGTTTTCCACAATTGCATCGTTACTGATCTTCTTAAAGTCTAATCTTTGACATCTTGATAGTATAGTTTCAATTACTTTGTGAGGATCAGTGGTTGCAAGAATGAAAATTACGTGTGCTGGGGGTTCTTCTAGGGTTTTTAAAAGGGCATTAAAGGCTCCTTGTGTAAGCATATGCACTTCATCTATGATATAAACTTTATATTTACCATATGCAGGTAATAAATTAACTTTATTTCTTAGTTCTCTGATTTCATCGACACCATTGTTACTTGCGGCATCAATTTCAATGATATCGCTATTGTTTTCCTGAGTACAACTTACACATTTTCCACATGGTTTATAGCCGTCTGGGTGGTCACAATTAATTATTTTAGCAAATATTTTAGCAATACTTGTTTTTCCAGTACCCCTAGGTCCAGCAAATAGGTAAGCATGGTTTATTTGATTATTTAATATTGAGTTTTTTATAATTTGTACAATAACTTCTTGTCCACATACATCATCTAAGGTTTTAGGTCTGTATTTTCTATATAACGCTTGATACATTTAATCACCTCTATCTATTATAATTATACCATACTTATCCACAATAAAAGAAAATAAGTTAGTTAGTTTTGAGGCTTAATTAACTTATTTTCTCTTGTTTTTAAAGAATTCTTTTAATAGAATACTAGAGTTTTCCACATTTTCTAATTTAATCATGTCTGGATCTTTTAAATTTACTTGTTTTTCTTGTTTTGCAGCATATATTACTTGTTTAATTCTTGCTTGTTTTATAACTTCTATACACATTTTGCAAGGTTCTAATGTAACATACAATATACAATCATCTAAGTGCCACGTTTTTTTCTTTTTACAGGCTTTTTCTATGGCGTTTATTTCAGCGTGTCTAGTTATTAGATGTGTTTTTTCTCTTGTGTTATGTCCTTTGGCTATAATAGTATCGTTTTCCACAATTACTGCACCAATTGGAACATCATCAGTTAATAGACTTTTTTGTGCTTCTTTTAAAGCTATTTGCATATATTTATCCATAATATCACCTAAAATAAAAAGGTACACACAATTAGAGGACCTTAAGGCTGCTATCTTCCGATTCTGACCTGGTTCAGCCATAATTGTTGTACCATTAATATATTATAATATTTTTATTAAAATTTCAACCAAAGTAGTAGAAAAAGTCACTTTTCCACAGTATTTATTTTATTTAACTATGTTTCACGTGAAACATAGTAAGTTTTTTGATATAGTTTTATTTATGCAACCAATGTTTCACGTGAAACATTGGTTATTTTGTTTAATATATTAAACCTGATTAATAATTATTCAATAATTAAGTTTTCTTTTAGCCATTTGGTTAGTATTTATATTCTGTATCGTTTCAATGTTTCACGTGAAACATTGAAACAAAAACATATGCATTTTACATCCAAATAAAGTCTATTATATTATTTATAACTAACTTGTTTCTTTATAAGAACTATTACTATTTGATTGTTACAATTAATAGAGAGGGGCGATTACTAATATACTTTAACTAATACGTTCTAATGTTTCACGTGAAACATTAGAACTGCGGAAAAGTTTTTATATACATTCAATAACATTTATTTACTAGTTTATATCTTCATGGTAGTAAAATAAATCTGAATTATTATTGTTTTATTTCATATTTGATCTAATTGTACCAATGTTTCACGTGAAACATTGGTACTGTGGATAACTCTTTTTGCACACCTTTTATATAAGATTTCATATTCATTTATAAAATTATTAATAAATTATATTTTTTGTATATAAATTTACAATTATTATATTTAATAAAATTTAATTTGGGTCTTGTTTAATTATGATATATCAAAAAAGTATATTAATGTTTCACGTGAAACATTAATACTGTGGATAAATATTTATTTAACTTTAAATATAATGTTTAATAGGTATCTTATATTTAAAATATAACTTTTCTATAATATATTTTATTATTAATGTTCAAATTATATTTTAAAATATATTTTTTCTATTGTGAGTAATTCTTATTACTGGGATAGTAGATATTATAACAATGTTTCACGTGAAACATTGTTATTGTGGATAAAATTATATATTTTTTTATAAACTAATTATAAATTATCTGTAAGACCACTTAATAAATGAAATTAATACATTATAAAATATATTACTATTTTTGATTTAGAAGTCTTGTTTATATATTAATTTAGAACATTATAGTTATAAAAATATACTATGTTTCACGTGAAACATTAGTACTGTGGAAAACTTTATTAAAAAAGAACGGGGTTACCGTTCTTAGTTTCAATGTTTCACGTGAAACATTGAATTAGTTTTCTGGTGAATCAGTTGTTTCTTCGTTTGAAATTTCTTCAATAATTTCCTTATCTAATAAAGCAATACTGCTAACTGTTTGATTATCTTTTAAGTGAATTAATCTTACTCCTTGAGCAACTCTTCCTGTTGTTGAAATTTGTTCAATTGCTAATCTAATAATAATTCCGCTATTTGTAATTATCATTAGATCTTCATCACCATTTACTATTTTGAATGATACAATGTTACCGTTTTTCTCTGTAATATTTAGGGCTTTAACACCTTTACTACCACGGTGAGTCATTCTATATTCTTCTATATTGGTACGTTTTCCATAGCCTTTTTCTGTTACAACAAGTATTTGTTCATCTGGATTAGCTATTTCACAACCAACACATTTACCATCACCTAAATCAATACCTTTAACACCAGAAGCTGTTCTACCCATAATTCTTATTTCTTGTTCATTAAATCTAATCATACGACCATTTGATGATGCAATTACTATTTCGTTTTCCCCAGATGTCTTTTTAACTGATATTAATTGATCATTTTCTTTTAATGAAATGGCTATTTTTCCACTTTTTCTAATATTATCGAATTCAGATAGGGCAGTTCTCTTAATTAATCCTTTTTGTGTACAAAATACAATATTCTGGTTTTTTTCTTCTTGGTTAATTTTAAGCATTGCAGTAACTTCTTCTTCTTTTTCAAAAGGAAGTAGATTAACTATTGGTATTCCTTTTGATTGACGGCTATATTGTGGTATTTCATATCCTTTAACTCTATAAGCTTTACCTTTGTTTGTGAAGAACATTAGGTAATCATGAGTGGTCATAGAGATAAGTTTTTCCACAAAATCATTTTCATTTGTGGTCATACCTTTGATACCAACACCGCCACGATTTTGAGTTTTGTATGTTTCACTAGTCATACGCTTAATATAACCCTTATTTGTGAGTGTTACAACGATGTTTTCCACAGGTATGAGTGATTCGTCCTCAATATAGTCAATAGCTGTCATATCGATGTTTGTGCGTCTCTCATCACCATATTTGTTTTTGATTTCTAACATCTCATTTTTGATTATTTCTAATACTTTAGCTTCAGATGCTAGAATTTCTTTATAATATTTGATTTTTTCAAGTAAATCATTTAATTCGGCTTCAATTTTATCTCTTTCTAAGCCGGTTAAACGACGTAATCTCAATTCTAGAATAGCTTCAGCTTGTATTTCAGTTAAGTTATATTTGTCTATTAATTTAGCTTTAGCTTCTGTATCAGTTTGAGCATTTCTAATAATTTGAATAAAATCATCAATGTTATCTAAGGCTATTTTATAACCCTCTAAGATATGAACTCTTTTTTCGGCTTTATCTAAGTCAAATCTCGTTCTTCTAATAATGACTTCTTTTTGGTAATCAATATATTTTGCGATAATATCCTTTAAACCTAAGGTTCTTGGAGTGTTATTATCAAGCATTAATAGAATAATACCATAAGTTGTTTGGAATTGTGTGTGTTTATATAAATTATTTAAAACAACTTGAGGATTAGCATCTTTCTTTAATGTAATAGTGATTTTGATACCATTTTTTAAGTCTGTATGATAGTCTGATATACCATCTATTACTTTAGTGTGCACAAGTTCGGCTACTTTATCTTTTAAATCTGATGTATTTACTCCATAAGGAACTTCATCAACAACTATATAATGGCGACCATTTTTTTCTTCAATAGTGGCTTTACTTCTAATGGTAATAGTACCACGACCTGTTTCGTAGGCCTTTTTGATACCACTATTTCCTAGAATAGTTGCGCCAGTAGGGAAGTCTGGTCCTTTGATATATTTCATTAAACCGTCGACATCGATATCTGGGTTATCAATATAAGCAATACAACCATCTATTACTTCACCTAAATTGTGTGGTGGAATATTAGTTGCCATACCAACTGCTATACCCATGGTTCCATTAACTAATATGTTAGGGAAACGCGATGGTAGAATTGATGGCTCTTTTTCTGATTCGTCAAAGTTTGGTACAAAATCCACAGTGTTTTTATTAATATCTCTTAATAATTCTAACGATATTTTAGATAGTCTTGATTCGGTATAACGCATAGCTGCAGCGCCATATCCCTCGATATTACCAAAGTTTCCATGACCATCTACTAACATATATCTGTAACTAAAATCTTGGGCCATACGAACCATAGCTTCATAAATACTTGAATCACCGTGTGGGTGATATTTACCCATAACGTCTCCGACGATACGAGCACTTTTTTTATGAGGTTTATCTGGGGTATAACCAGATTCATACATTGAATATAAAATACGACGATGTACTGGTTTTAAACCGTCTCTTAAGTCTGGGAGAGCTCTTGATTTGATGACACTCATGGAATATTCTATAAAAGATGTTTCAATTTCACTGACAATATTATTTTCTTCTAATCTATCTCTTGTGTGATCCATAAGTTACCTCCTATACATCTATTGTTTCCGCAAATGCGGCATTTTCTTCGATAAATTGTCGTCTTGGTCCGACTTCTTCTCCCATAAGTTTTGAAAAGGCTTCGTCAGCTGCCATGACATCATCTAAGGTAATTTTTCTAAGTACACGTTTATTTATATCCATTGTTGTTTCATTTAATTCTTCCGCATCCATTTCACCTAAACCTTTCATACGCATGATATCGTATTTTGTATTTGGGTTTAATGATGCGAGATATGAGTCTCTTTCATCTTCATTTAAAACATATTTAATTGTTTTTCCATGTTTTATACAGAAAAGCGGTGGCTGAGCGGCATAAACATGCCCTGCTTCGATAATTGGTCTAAAGAAACGATAGAATAGGGTAAGTAATAATACTCTAATATGTGAACCGTCGACATCGGCATCGGTCAT
>CALVIJ010000014.1 GCA_944329505.1 uncultured Bacilli bacterium
GTTTCCGTTGTAAAGTCGAAAAAGGAACATATATCCGCAGTTTAATTCGAGATATGATGAAATACTTAGGTGTTATTGGAACAATGAGTAATTTAATTAGAACTAAACAAGGTATTTTTGATATTAAGGATGCTTATAGTTTAGATGATGTTAAAAAAGGTGATTATAAATTACTTAAGATTAGAGATGTTTTACGTATTGATAAAGTTACAGTGTCTGATGAGTTAAAATTTAAAATACTTAATGGAAATAAGGTTAAAGGTAATTATTCTGATAGAGTTTTATTTTTAGATGAAGATGGCGGGGAACTTGCTATTTATAAAAAAGATAAGGATGAATATAGAGTAGAGGTTATGCTTTAGAGGATGTGATAATATGAAATATATTGGTTCAAAGGTTTTAGAAACAGAGCATTTGATTTTAAGACCTACTCATGAAGAGGATTTAAAGGTTCTTTGGGAAATTTTACTTGACGAGAATGTTTCTAAATATTATTTGACAAGTAAAATTAATGATGACTGGGAAGAAGAAAAAAAGTGGCAGTATAAGAAGTTAAGTCATGCTTTAGATAAAGATGTATTTCAATGGTCTATTGTTTTAAAATCTGAAAATAAATGTATAGGACAAATTAGCTGTCAAAAAATAGAAAATAACAATGACGATAGTGTTCGTGATGTTGGATGGTTTTTGGGTCTTGATTTTCAAGGACATGGGTATGGCAGTGAAGCGGCTAAAAAGATGCTGGATTATATGTTTAATGATGTAGAAATTAGAAAAATAGAAACAAGTGCAGCAATTGTTAATACTCCATCCTGGAAGATTATGGAGAAATTAGGTTTTCATAGAACTGGTGAAATTAAAAAGGGTAAATATACTATGCTTCCTGAACCTGTTGATTGTTATTGTTATGAAATTACACGCGAAGAATATATAAAATTAAAATAGTATAAATTTTATGGTAAAACATTTTATAACAGAATGTGCATGATGATTAAGAAACTGGTTAGTTTGTGGAGGTTGTTATGGAACATATAATGAAATTATATGCGGAAAATTTTGATGAGGTAAAGTCCGGAATAAAAAAGAGAGAGTATCGCCTTAATGATGAAAAACGAAAATTGGTTAAAGTTGGCGATACAATAAGATTTGTAAGGTTACCAAATATGGATGAAGAATATGTGGTTGATGTTATAGGAATAGAGACATTTGACAATTGGTATGACTGTTACTTTAAGTATTATGATGAGGATTTTAAAGATTTGTATGATAGCGTAGAAGCAGTAGTTCAAGATACTTATGATGGAGGATATTATACGAAAGAAGAATCAGATAAATATGGGTCTATTGTGTTTACAATAAAAAAACATGAAATGAATAAAGGTGCTAATAATACTTTAGTTAAAAAGTAATTAGCATTACTTATAGAGAAAAGATTTGAACTGTTGCAAAATCCGCAACAGTTGAATAAAATTTTAATGTTGGAATTAAAAATTTCTTGCATTTTTCCATAATTTAATGTATATTATTAATGTACTTATTTCTCAGATTTAAAGAACTCCATCTTTATATCTTAGATTTAAGCGAATATTTATATAAAGGAGGATAGAAAATGGCTTTAAGTAAAGAAGAAAAAGCTAAGTTAGTTAAAAAGTACGCTAGAAAAGATGGCGATACTGGTTCAGCTGAAGTACAAATCGCTATTTTAACTGAAGAAATTAAAGAACTAACTGAGCACTTAAAAACACATATTCACGATTATCATTCACGTCGTGGTTTACTTCAAAAAGTTGGTAGACGTAGAAGTTTATTACAATACTTAATGAAAAAAGATGTTACAAGATATCGTGAAATCGTTAAAAGTTTAGGACTTAGAAAATAGTAGACACTCTTTTTAGAGTGTCTTTTCATAGAAAGGGCATGGAAGTAATTATGAAAAAAACATTTGAAATGGATTTTTATGGGAGAAAATTAATAGTAGAAAATGGAGAAGTAGCTAAACAAGCAGATGGTGCTATTTTAGTTAGATATGGAGATACAGTTGTATTATCTACAGTAGTAGTTTCTAAAGAAGCTAAGCTCCTTTCTGATTTTTTTCCATTAATGGTACTTTACCAGGAAAAATTATATTCAGTTGGTAAAATTCCTGGGGGTTTTATTAAAAGAGAGGGAAGACCTAGTGAAGCAGCTACACTTGCAGCTAGAATGATTGATAGACCGATGCGACCACTTTTCCCTGATGATTTTAGAAATGAGGTTCAAATAGTTAATACTATTTTATCGGTTGATCCAGATAATTCACCAGAGCTTGCGGCATTATTTGCTTCTTCTTTAGCAACCTCAATAAGTAAGGTTCCATTTAATGGACCAGTAGCTGGAGTTAAAGTTGGAAGAGTAAATGGAGAATTTGTGATTAATCCAACTACCGCACAAGCTGAAGTATCTGATATTGATTTAACTGTTGCTGGAACAAGTGAAGCTATTAATATGGTTGAGTCATCAGCTAAAGAAGTTAAAGAAGAAGATATGTTAGAGGCTTTAATGTTTGGTCATGAAGCAGTTAAAAAATTAGTAAAGTTTGAAAATGAAATAGTTAAAGAAATTGGCCAAGAAAAAATGGAATATGAAAAGTTAGAGATTTCTGATGATTTAAAAGAAGAAGTTACTAATTTAATTAAAGATGATATTGATAAAGCTTTAAGAATTAAAGATAAGTTAGAAAAATATGCAGCACTAGATAAAATCAAAGATAATTTGATTAATAAATATGAATCTGAAAACGAGGATATGCATCCTGATGATTTAGCCAAGTTAAAAGCTAAGGTAGTTATCATTTATAATGAAGTAGAATATGAATTATTTAGACAGATTGTTGTTAAAGAACATACACGTGCAGATGGCAGAGCTATGGATGAGATTAGACCACTTTCAGCTTGTGTAGACTTTTTACCTAGAACTCATGGTTCAGCTTTATTTACAAGAGGACAAACTCAAAGTTTATCTGTGACTACTTTAGGTGCTTTAGGCGAACATCAAATATTAGATGGACTTGGGTTAGAAGACTCTAAGAGATTTATGTTACACTATAACTTTCCACAATTTTCAGTTGGAGAAACTGGAAGATATGGAGCTCCTGGTAGAAGAGAAATTGGTCATGGCGCATTAGGTGAAAAAGCATTACTTCAAGTTATTCCATCAGAAGAAGAATTCCCTTATACAATAAGAGTTGTATCTGAAATATTAGAAAGTAATGGTTCATCATCACAAGCAAGTATTTGTGCGGGATGTATGAGTTTGATGGCAGCTGGTGTCCCAATTAAAGCACCAGTTGCTGGTATTGCTATGGGATTAATCACTCATGGAGATGATTATACAATTTTAACTGATATTCAAGGTATGGAAGATCATCTAGGTGATATGGACTTTAAAGTTGCTGGAACTAAAGATGGCGTATGTGCACTTCAAATGGATATTAAAATTAAAGGTATTACTAAAGAAATTTTAAAAGAAGCTTTACAGCAAGCTAAAAAAGCCAGATTACAAGTTTTAGATGTAATGCTATCTGCTATTAAAGAACCTCGTAAAGAAGTTAGTAAGTATGCACCTAAAGTGATGACATTTATGATTAATCCAGATAAGATTAAAGATGTCATTGGTAAAGGTGGAGACATGATTACCAAGATAATTTTAGAGTCTAGTCATGTTAATTCAGTTAATGATATCAATGCAGTTAAAGTTGATTTAGAAGATGATGGTAGAGTAGTTATCTATCACATTGATAAAGATGTAATTGATGAGACTGCTAGAAGAATTAAAGATATTGTCCGTGAGGTTGAAGAAGACAAAGTATATACTGGTAAAGTTGTCAAAGTAGAAGATTTCGGATGTTTTGTAGAACTATGGCCAGGATGTGAGGGCTTAGTACACGTTTCTCAATTAGATGTTAAGAGAGTTGAAAAACCTAGTGATATGGTTAAAGTTGGCGATGAAATTTTAGTTAAGTCACTTGGTTATGATAAAAAAGGAAGGCTTAATCTATCTAGAAAAGAAGTTTTAAAAGCTAGTGAAAAGAAAGAAGATAAGAAGAAAGACACTAAGGAAGAAAAATAAGTCTTTCTTTTTTGTTATATTTTGCTTGATATTATAATATATTTTGTTATAATGTTTATAGTTTATGGGATGTGATTTTATGTATGATGATATTTTTGTATTAATTCCGACATATAATCCTTCAATGAAACTATATAGTGTTATAGATAATTTGAAAACAGCGGGATTTAATAATATTGTTATTGTCGATGATGGTAGTGATAATAAAGCTGTCTTTAAACGCCCGAAAAATTATAAGCTACTTGTTCATGATAAAAATATGGGTAAAGGCGAAGCTTTGAAAACAGGGTTTAAATGTATTGCTTCTATGGACTGCTTAGGAGTTATTACGGTTGACGATGATCTTCAACAAGACATCCTAGATATTAAAAAAGTGGCAGATAAGTTTTTAGAAACTAAAAAAATTGTGTTAGGGATTAGACTATTTGATAGAAAAACGCCCTTTGAAAGAAAATTTGCTAATAAGTTATCATCATTTATTTTTAATTTGAAATATAAAACGGATATAAAGGATACGCAAACAGGTCTTAGATGCTTCCCTAAAGAGCTTCTTAATGATTTGTGTTTAGTTGTTGGCAGTAGATTTGAATATGAAATTAATGTACTTAAATATTTGGCGTTAAATAATATTGATATGAATTATGTGACTATTAAAACAATATATTCAGATGAAGTTTCCCATTATAAGAGTTTTAAAGATTCTTATATGATTTTGAAGGCGATTTTAAAGAAAGATGAATAAATCTTTCTTTTTTGTCAAAAAAGTGTTAAGTTTATTTGTTTACTTTTGTTTTTATTATAAAAATGATATAATTATTATGTAATAATGGAGAGGATATCATGGCGAAGAAAAAAAGTAGAAAACAAAAGAAGACACAACCTTCTTATAGTATAGAGTTAAAAGGAATAGTCCTTATTTTAATTATGATAATCGGGTGCTGTCCATTTGGTGTTACAGCAGATATCATTAAAGGATTTGCTGGATTTTTAGCCGGAGGCTGGTATATTTTACCACTAGTCGCAACCGGTGCCGCTGGAATATATATGATGGTTAAAAGAGAGAAACCGGATTTTTTAACATCTAGATTAGTTGGACTTTATATTTTAGTATTAGGAATTTTGATTTTATCACATACAGAATATATTAAGCAGTTAGGTAATGAAAGTATATCGGCTTGGGAAATCATTACAGCGACGATTGATAACTTAATGGCTTTTGTCAATCATACAGCTGATATTCAAGGTGGTGGAATGTTAGGGGCAATTTTCGCTGTTATCGGAGTTAAATTGCTCACCTTAGAAGGCACTAGAGTGGTTTGTATTGCTTTAATTGTTTGCGGGTTAATTATGTTTACTGGTGTGTCTATTTATGATGCCGTAGGTTATATTAGAGAAAAAATGAGAAACGCTAAAGAGGCTAAGATTAATAGAAAAGCTGAAAAAGCGGCCCAAAAAGCTGAGGAAGAATATGAAAATGAAGATAAGAAAATTGTTATATCTTCAATAGATGAACTTCCTAAAGAGCCAGTGAAAGAAGAAACCCTTGAACCTGAACATAAAGAAGTTAGAGTTGATAGTAAAGG
Organism: uncultured Bacilli bacterium; assembly: GCA_944329505.1. Classification (GTDB taxonomy): domain Bacteria; phylum Bacillota_I; class Bacilli_A; order RF39; family UBA660; genus Coprosoma. Next base: position 5,691 of record CALVIJ010000014.1, read on the forward strand.
TTATAATAAGCCTCCAATGGGATTATTATTAAAACCTAAGATTAAAAAAGAAGCTATTAAAGCTAATCAAGACTCAATTAAAACTAATGTTACAGAACTTGAAAAAGTTATTAAAGATTTTGGGGTCGAAGGAAAAGTTGTGGCAGCTAATATTGGACCATCAGTTACCCAATATGAACTTGAAATTAAATCTGGAACAAGATTATCTAAAATTACGGCTTTAAATAAGGAAATCGCTTTGGAGTTAGGCGCTAAAGATGTCCGTATTCAAGCCCCAATTCCTGGTAAGAAAACTGTTGGTATAGAGCTTCCTAATAAGTCAGTTATGTCAGTTGCCGTTAGAGAAATTTTGGAAGCTGTTCCTAAGTCTAAAGAAGATTCAAAATTATTAGTAGCTTTAGGTAAAAGTATTATGGGTAATCCTGTATGGTGTGAAATTGATAAGACGCCACATTTGTTAGTTGCCGGTTCTACAGGTAGTGGTAAATCAGTATGTATTAATAGTATGATTACTTCACTTTTGATGAGAACAAAACCAGATGAAGTGAAATTAGTATTAGTAGACCCTAAGAAAGTTGAACTTTCAATGTATAATGGAGTTCCACACTTACTTACTCCAGTTGTTACTGACCCTAAGAAAGCAAATATTGTTTTACAAAAGATTGTTAAAATAATGGAAGATCGTTATGATTTATTTGAAGGCAGTAAAACTAAAAATATTGCTGGATATAATGCATATGTAGATAAGAAAAACGAGAGTTTACCTGATGATGAGAAAATCAATAGATTACCTTATATAGTTGTTATTATCGATGAGCTTGCTGATTTGATGTTAGTCGCTGCTAAAGAGGTTGAAGATTCAATTATGAGAATTACGCAGATGGCTAGAGCGGCCGGTATTCATTTGATTGTTGCTACTCAAAGACCTAGTACGGACGTTATTACAGGTGTCGTTAAAGCTAATATTCCATCACGTATTTCATTTGCTGTATCATCTAGTATCGATTCTAGAACAATACTTGATATGAGTGGTGCTGAGAAGTTACTTGGTAAAGGTGATATGTTATTTTTACCACAAGGTGAAAGTGTTCCAACTCGTGTCCAAGGAACGTTTATTAGTGATGATGAAATTAAAGCTGTTGTCGATTATACAATTTCCCAACAAAAAGCTATGTATGATACATCACTTACAGTAGCCGATGAAGATCGAGGAGCTACTACGATGGTCGAGGATGATGACTATGAAGAACCTTTATATAATGAAATTAGAGAATTTGTTATAAATCAAGGTAAAGCTAGTGCTTCTTTACTTCAAAGAAGATTTAGACTTGGTTACAATAGAGCAGCTAGATGTATAGATTTACTAGAAGAGAGAGGAATTGTTGGACCACCTAATGGTTCAAAACCTCGTGAGGTATTAGTTAAATTAGAAAAAAAAGAAGATGAATAAAATACGCTAAATGTGCGTATTTTTTCTTTTATTTTCTAGTTTTGTCGAAAGAGTATTATTGGTTTTCAAAAGGTGTTAAAGTATGATTGGTGATGATATGTTAGAGATAGATATGGCTTCAAAGTATGGTATTTTATTTGTAAGATTATTTGGCGAATTAACAAAACGAACTAGAAAAAAATTAAATGATGAGGTTGGACAATTAATTATTAATGTTGGAATTAAAAACATTGTTTTCAACTTAGAAAATGTAAATAAAATGGATGATTTTGGGTTTAAAACATTATCTAAGTGTTATAACATATGTGATAAGAATAATGGAAATACCATGATTTGCTTAAGTAATAATAAATTTAAATATGATTTAAAACCATTTAATGTAATTTCCGATGAACTTACAGCAGTCAATTTAATTAGTATCTAGGAGGTGTAAATGAAATCATTAACCGAATTAATTTTACAAAACAACAATTTAATTTATAGTATTGCAAGTAAGTTTGGAAACAATAATGATATGGATGATTTGTTTCAAGCTGGTTGCATTGGAATGATGGAAGCATATAAGAGGTTTGATTCTTCTAGAGGTGTTAAATTTACGACTTTTACTTATCCTTATATTCTAGGTAGAATATCAGAATATGTCAGAGAAAATCACGCAGTTAAGTTAACTAAAGATATGACGAGAGCAAAAAATAAAATTGAAAGAGCTAAAATGTATATGACTCAAGAACTCATGAGAGAGCCATCTAATGAAGAACTTAGTAATTATTTGAATATTCCGCTTGAAAATTTAAATATGCTTCTAAATTATAATGGCGATGGCTTTAGTTTAGATGAAACTTATTTAGATAATCTATCACTTTATGATGTCATTTCTTCTAAAGAAGTAGATTATAATACTTTAGTTTTTTTAAAACAAGAAATCGAAAATTTAGAAGAACCTGAAAGAACTATTATGTATGAGAGATATTTTGAAGACATGACCCAAAGTGAGATTGCCAACAATTTAGGTTTAAGTCAAGTTGACGTTTCTAGAAGAGAAAAGAAAGTTTTAGTTAAACTTCGTAAAACCTTTAATTGACAATTCTAGATGGTTAAATTATAATTAATAATAGGTGATAGGTATGAAAAAAGGTTTTACTTTAGTTGAACTTTTAGGAGTTATTGTAATTTTAGGTTTGATAGCAATGATTGCGATTCCAACTATTAATACCGCTTTAGATTCATCTAGAGATAAAGCTTACAACGAACAGATAAATACAATTGAAGATACGGCGAGAACATATATGTCTAAAAATTCATTAAAGTTGCCAAGTCAAACTGAAGGAAGTAATTGCTGTGTAAGTATAGATACTATGAGGCAAGAAGGTTTACTAACAACGGATGATATTGAAAATCCTAAATATCGAAAAGATAGCACTGAAGAGGAAGAGAAATTTGAAAACTTTAATGGATCGGTTATCATTACCTTTACTAATAACAAATATAAATATGAGTATGTGAATTCCACTTGCACGAATGCGTGTTAGTGGTTTTTTGTATAAATTTTTTTAACTTTGGTCATAATAGTTTTAGGAGGAAATGTTATGAAACAAAGTTATCAAGAAATTGTAGAAAAAAATAGCCCAAAAGAAAATGTTTTTTCTAATGCCGTTATAGCTTTTATAACTGGTGGAATTATGGGAATCATTGGTCAACTTTTAATTGATGGATATTCCATGTGGTTAGATATTCCAACTAAAGAGGCGACTGTTTGTATGTTGGTAACACTTATATTTTTTAGTTGTTTATTTACATCTTTTGGTTTTTTTGACAAGTGGGTTAATTTTTGTAAGTGTGGATTAATTATTCCAATTACAGGGTTTGCTCATGCAACGATGAGTGCAGCTTTAGAATTTAGAAAAGAGGGCTTAGTTACTGGTATTGGAATGAATATGCTTAAGCTTTCTGGTGCAGTTATTATTTTTGGAGTTGTTAGTAGTTTTGTGTTTAGTTTGATTAGGATGGTGGTGGGACTTATATGACATTTAAATTTAAAGATGTTTATATAAATGAAACTTCTACTATTACAGGGCCTTATGAGAGTGAAGGACCACTTGGTAAGTACTTTGATTTATGTCATAGTGATTTATATTTTGGTGAGAAAAACTGGGAACAAGCGGAGGTTAAGTTGATTGACGAAGCAATTAATACTTTGACCCGAAAAAGCAAAGTTGAAATAAACAGTGTGGATGCTTTTATAGGTGGAGATTTACTTAATCAAATTGCCGCGTCCAATTATGCGATGATGAAAGTTAATAAAAGTTTTATTGGAATTTATGCGGCTTGTTCAAATTCAACTCTAGGACTTATCTTAGGCGGAAGTTTGATTGATGGTGGTTTTTTAAATAAAGTTATTACTTTTACATCTTCTCATAATACAGCAGCTGAAAAGCAATATCGTTATCCTGTAGAATACGGTGGTCCAAAACGTAAGACAACTACTTTTACATCTACTGGTGGTGTTGCGGCTTTACTTTCTAATGAAACTGGAAAAATCAAGTTAGAAAGCGGAACACTTGGAACAGTAATAGATTCTGGTGTGACAGATGTGTTTAATATGGGAGCAGTGATGGCTAAAGCAGCCGCTGATACAATATATAAACACCTTCAAGATACTGGAAGAGATATTAGTTATTATGATTTGATTTTAACTGGCGATTTAGGTGTATATGGAAAAGAAATTTTAAAAGAATATATGTATAGTGAATATAATATCAAATTAAAAAACTATAATGATACAGGTGTTATGCTTTACGATATAGAAAATCAGCCGGTTTATGCAGGAGCGAGTGGTCCAGCGTGCGCCTCTTTGGTTACTTATGGTTATGTGTTTGATAAGATGAAAAAAGGTAAATATAAAAAAGTATTACTAGCGGCTACTGGGGCTTTGATGAGTCCGACGATGGTTAATCATAAACTTACTATACCAGCTATAAGCCATGCGGTTAGTTTGGAGGTAATATTATGATATATTTAAATGCATTTTTATTTGCTGGACTTGTGTGTGCGATAGCTCAGATTATATTGGACTGTACTAAGTTAACACCAGGACACATCACAGTTATCTTTGTTGTGTTAGGAGCGTTTTTAGATGTATTTAATATATATGATCAAATTATATTATGGGCTGGTGGAGGAGCACTTGTTCCAATTACTAGTTTTGGTCATAATCTTACTCATGGTGCGATTCATGGATATAATACAGAGGGGGTCTTAGGTTTATTTAGTGGTACTTTAGATTTGACAGCGGCCGGTATTAGTGCGGCGATTATATTTGCTTTCTTTATGTCTTTAATATTCGAACCTAAAGATTAAAACATTTAGTAATTTACTAGATGTTTTTGTTTTAAAACATTGACAAACCTTTGTTCGTCATGTAAAATTATGATTGTCTAAAAATATATTGACACTGATGTTATAATAATAGTAGTTTTGGATGTGATATATTGTTTATTATAGGTTACAAAGGATTTAATAAAAATTTTACAAATAGATATGGCGATAAGTTTGAAATCGGAAAAGTCTATCATGCGGACGGAGAAATAAAATGGGGAAGTCAAGGTAATGGTTTTCACTTGTGCAGTAATATTGAAGATTGTTTTAGATATGTCGATCCTGACAATTCTATTATGACAGAGGTTTTAGGCTTTGGAAAAATGAAAAAGTACGATGATGAATATTATGGCTATTACGATATGTATGTTGCTGAGTACTTGCGAATTATTAGGGTTATTTCTAGAGAAGATATAATTGACATGATGCTTCATACATATTTAGAGCGTCGAGAACGTTTTATTAGAAATTTTAATTTGACTGATGAAGAACTTGAATTATTTAAAGGAGTTGAATATTATGGACAAAATAGTGATAAAGGGAGCAAGAGAAAACAACTTAAAAAATATTAATATTACTTTACCTAAAGATAAATTAATTGTCATGACAGGTGTATCTGGAAGTGGTAAGAGTAGTTTGGCTTTTGATACGATATATGCGGAGGGTCAAAGAAGATATATTGAAAGCTTAAGTGCTTATGCGAGACAGTTTTTAGGTGGGTCTGAAAAACCTGATGTCGATAGTATTGATGGTCTTTCTCCCGCAATCAGTATCGATCAGAAAACAACTAATAAAAATCCCCGTAGTACAGTTGGTACAGTTACGGAAATTTATGATTATTTAAGACTTTTATATGCACGTATTGGTGTACCTTACTGTCCAAATCATCATATACCGATTAGTAGTCAAAGTATTGAAGAGATGTGTAATGATGTTTTAAAGTTACCAGAAAGGACTAAAATTAGAGTTTTAGGACCAGTTGTGGCTTTGGAAAAAGGAACTCATAAGGATTTACTTTTGTCATTGCGTAAGGACGGTTATGTTAGGGTTATTATCGATGATGAGGAATATGATTTATCTGAAGATATTAATTTAGAGAGAAATAAGAAACATACGATTGAGGTCGTAGTCGATAGATTAGTTATCAAACCAGAAATTAGAAGTCGACTTTATGAGAGTATGGAAGTTGCGACTAAACTTGGACATGGTAAGTTATTAATCGATGTTGTCGGTGGTGAAAAAATGCTGATGAGTGAGACATATGCTTGTCCAGAATGTGATTTTTCTTTGCCGGAACTTGAACCTAGAATGTTTTCATTTAATGCGCCTTGGGGAGCTTGTCCAGAGTGTAAGGGTTTAGGTATTAAATATAAAATAGATGAAGATTTGATTATTCCTGATAAAAGTTTGAGTATTAATGATGGGGCAATTGCGGCTATAAATGTCGATGATGAAAATAATATTACTTATACTAATCTAGAAACAGCTTGCCGTTATCATGGAATTGATATGGATAAGCCGGTTAAGGAACTAACTAGAAAAGAATTAGATATTGTTTTATATGGATCACCTGAGTTACTTACATTTAACTATACTTCTAAGACTGGTAATAAGAGAACAACTAAAGGATATTTTGAAGGTATTATTACTAATTTAGAAAGACGTTATATGGAAACTAAGAGTACTTGGGTTAGAACTTGGATTGAAAATTATATGACTGAGCTTAAGTGTCCAAAATGTCATGGGGCAAGACTTTCTGATGATGTCCTTTCTGTTTTAATCGGTGGTAAAAACATCTATGAGATGACTAAGCTTAGTATAAAAGATTTATATAGTTTTTTAGGTAATTTAAAATTAACTAAAGAACAAGAAGAAATATCAGAGTTAATTATCAAAGAGATAAATTCGAGACTTTCATTTTTGATTAATGTTGGTTTAGAATATTTGACTTTAGATAGAGAAGCTAAAACACTTTCTGGTGGTGAGGCTCAGAGAATTAGATTAGCTACACAAATTGGCTCACAATTAACAGGAGTTTTATATGTTTTGGATGAACCTAGTATTGGTTTACACCAAAGAGATAATCAAAGGTTAATTAATTCACTTTTGAAAATGCGTGATTTAGGTAATACTCTTATTGTGGTTGAGCACGATACAGATACGATGCTTCAAGCTGATTATTTAGTTGATATCGGCCCGGCAGCTGGTGTTCACGGTGGTAAGGTTGTAGCTGAGGGTACTCCAGAAGAAGTTATGAAAAATTCTAATAGTTTAACTGGTAAGTATTTGACTGGTGAACTTAAAATAGACGTGCCTACTAAGAGAAGAAAAGGTAATAAGAAATATTTAGAGATAGTCGGAGCTAAAGAGAATAATTTAAAAAATATTAAGGTTAAATTCCCGCTTGGCAAGTTTATATGTGTAACTGGGGTATCTGGAAGTGGTAAGAGTACCATTGTTAATGAAATTTTATATAAAGCTGTTTCAAATAATTTATATAAATCTAAGGAAAAACCGGGTGCGTTTAAATCAATTAAAGGTTTAGAAAATATCGATAAGGTTGTCGATATTTCACAAGCTCCAATTGGTAGAACACCTCGCAGTAATCCAGCAACTTATACTTCAGTATTTGACGATATTCGTGATGTTTTTGCCGAAACTAAAGAGGCTAAAATGAGAGGATACGATAAAGGTAGATTTTCATTTAATGTCAAAGGTGGAAGATGTGAAGCGTGCTGGGGTGATGGTGTTAAGAAAATTGAAATGCACTTTTTACCAGATGTTTATGTTCCTTGTGAGGTATGTCATGGAACACGTTATAATAGTGAAACATTACAAATTAAATATAAAGGTAAGAGTATTTACGATGTTTTAGAAATGACAGTTGAAGAGGCTTTAGAATTCTTCGAAAATGTTCCAAAGATTAAGAATAAATTACAAATGCTTTATGATGTTGGTCTTTCTTATGTTAAGTTAGGTCAAAGTGCCCCAACCCTTTCTGGTGGTGAGGCGGCTAGGGTAAAATTAGCTAAAGAGTTACAGAAAAAACCAACTGGTAAGAGTTTGTTTATTTTAGATGAGCCTACAACTGGTTTACATAGTGATGATATTAAAAAGTTACTTGTAATTTTAAATAGAATTGTTGATAATGGAGATACGGTTTTAGTTATTGAACACAATTTAGATGTTATTAAAGTAGCTGATTATATTATTGATTTAGGACCAGAAGGTGGTGATGGTGGAGGTAATATTGTTGTTACTGGAACACCTGAAGAAGTAGCTGAATGTCCTAATAGTTATACAGGCAAGTTTTTAAAACCTTATTTAGAGTAAACTATAGAGTTATAATTCTATAGTTTTTTTGTTGCTAAAAACAAAAAAAGACCGATTTTTAATCAGTCTCTTCTAAAGGCTTAAATAATTCTCTAACATCTATATCTAATACATTTGCAAATTTCCAAATAGTTCCTAGACTAAAAGTTTGTTTATAGTTAGGACTTTCAATATTCATAATAAATCCTTCACTATAATTACATGCCATGGCAAATTTTGTTACAGAAAAGTGCTTTAATTTACGCCATTTTTTTAAATTTTGTCCTACTAAATAATAAACATAGTTTTCATCATTTTTATTTATTTTTCAGCACCTTCTTTTCATATATGTATATTTTCTCACTTATTTGGTGAATATTTCTCACCTATTCGGTGAGAAATATGATATAATGAATATAAACAGCAACCAAAACTTTTATAAATATGTAGTGTTTGTTTTAAAAGGTGAGAAGTTAGGAGTGTAAGTTGTATGCATAAAAAGAAGAAAGTTTTAGTGGCAGCTAATTTAGATTCATTTATTTTTAAATTTTTAGTTCCAAATTTAAAATGGTTTCATGATAATGGCTATGAAGTACATATTGCCTCTAATGGTGATACTGATGTGAATGATATACCGTATTGTGATAAAAAATACAATGTTTGTTTTACTCGAAATTTATTTAATAAAGATAATATTGTTTCTTATAGAAAAATTAAAAAGATTATTAAAGAAAATGATTATGATTTAATTCATTGTCATACACCTTTTGGAGCAGCTATTACAAGATTAGCGGCTCGTAAATTACAGAAATATGGAAAAGTTAAAGTTATTTATACAGCACATGGTTTTCATTTTTTTAAAGGTGAGTCTAAATTAAACTGGCTTTTGTTTTATAATGCTGAAAAGTGGCTTGCAAATTATACAAATATTTTAATTACAATTAACAATGAAGATTACGAGATTGCTAAATGCAAATTTAAAACTGATGTTAGGTATATTCCCGGTGTGGGAATTGACACAAAAAAATTTGATTTTAAAATGAGTGATAAAGAGAAAAATGATTTGCGAAGTTCTTTGGGAATTGATAAAGACGATATTGTTTTGATTTATCCGGCAGAACTTAGTAAAAGAAAGAATCAAATGTGGTTATTAGACACTTTGAAAGATTATTTAAATGAAAACAAAAAAGTAAAACTTTTATTACCAGGAAATGATAT
>CALVIJ010000015.1 GCA_944329505.1 uncultured Bacilli bacterium
TTAATAAAATATTAACAGCTTTCTCATGATTTTCAATTTCCTCTTTCTTACTGTTAATCTCAGAATTAACTGATTTCTCATGTTCCCAAGCCTCTCTTAAATCCTTTTCCTTAGCTTTCAAATTAGTTAATTTCTCATCAATTTCCTTAATTCTATTTTTAGAAAATTCATCTTTCTCTTTCTTTAAAGCTTGTTTTTCAACCTCCAACTGCATAATTTTTCTAGTTAAAGTATCTAAAGAAGTTGGAACAGATTCTAATTGAACCTTAATAGTCGCACATGCCTCGTCGACTAAATCAATAGCCTTATCTGGCAAAAATCTATCAGTAATATATCTATCAGATAAAGTAGCCGCAGCCACTAATGCTTTATCTTTAATAGTTACTCCATGATAAACCTCAAAACGTGGTTTCAATCCACGAAGAATAGTAATCGTGTCCAAAACAGTTGGCTCAGATACTAAAACCTTTTGGAAACGTCTTTCCAAAGCTCCATCTTTTTCTATATATTTACGGTATTCATTTAACGTAGTTGCACCAATACAGTGAATTTCACCACGGGCAAGCATCGGTTTAAGCATATTTCCGGCATCCATTGCTCCCTCTAAAGCTCCAGCGCCAACAATCATGTGAATCTCATCGATAAACATAATAATTTCGCCATCAGAGTCTTTAACCTCTTTCAAGACAGCTTTTAATCTATCCTCAAACTCACCACGATATTTCGCACCTGCAATCAAAGAACCCATATCAAGTTCCCAAACACGTTTATCCTTTAAACTATTAGGAACATCTCCTTTGACAATTCTTTGGGCTAAACCCTCGACAATTGCTGTTTTACCAACACCAGGTTCACCAATTAAAACTGGATTATTCTTAGTTTTACGAGATAAAATACGGGAAATACTTCTTATCTCTTCATCACGACCAATAACCGGATCAACTTTTCCATCTTTAACCGCCGCTGTAATATCTCTACCATATTTCTCTAAAACATTTTGTAATCCCTCTTGATATGCTTGTTGTTCGTTCATATTCATACCTCCTTTACATTAAAAAATTAATCTCCAATCAGATTACAATATAACTATAGCACACCTTTTAGCACTTGTCAATAGAGAGTGCTAAAAATATAGACACTAAACACATTTTGTGCTATACTTTAATAGTAAAAAAAGGAGGAGTGTAAATATGTCAAAGTTTGATAAATTTATATCGAAATTAAGTAATAAAACCATTGTTATTATTGCATTTATTGCGGTTATAGGTGGACTATTAATAATTTCTTATGATTATTTACTAGGGAAAAAAGAACGTGCATATCAAGAAGTCAGCATTTCTTTATTTAGTGAAAATCAAGACAATACTCCTCAAAACATTGAAAAAAAAGAAGAAGAATACATCCCAACCCCAAACCCTAACGGATATTTAGGAATCTTAACTATTGATAAAATCAATTTACAACAAGGATTTTATGACAAGAATAATGAGCACAACAACGTTAGTGAAAACTTAACTTTCCTAGAACCATCCAATTATCCAGATGAAAAAAACGGGAATGTTATTTTAGTTGCTCACTCAGGAGTAACTCGTATAGCTTATTTTAGAAACTTATATAAATTAAAAGTTGGCGATACCGCTAAAGTAGAATATAATGGTCATTTATATACCTATAAGATAGACGATATATATACTGAAACAAAAGATGGAAATGTTATTGTATATAGAGATAAAAATAGAAAAAACTTAAAAATGATTACTTGTACTAAAAATGATGATACTAAACAAACAATCTATATAGCATATTTAGAAAGCGTTAAATAACGCTTTTTATCGGGAAATAGCTCAGTTTGGTAGAGCACTACGTTCGGGACGTAGGGGTCGCAAGTTCAAATCCTGTTTTCCCGACCATGATGTTAATAAAGTATTGAAATTTAAAAGTCTCAATACTTTTTTCAATAAACAAACAACTTTACACATTTTAAAATAACTAAATTACTTGAAAAAACAAAGTAATTTAGTTTTTTCGTTATGAAAATAATATAAAATATTGATTAAAAAAAATAAATTAATCTTTTTTTAGTAATTTGTGTAATATATGTGATATACTTAAATTAATATAGATAAACTACATAAAGAGTTATCTATAAAAAAACCACTTTTGTGTTGGAGTAAGGAGGAATAAAATGCAATGCAGTAAATGTGGAAGTATCTTAAATGAAGGAGCAACGTTTTGTCCAAATTGTGGTGCACCAGTAGATTCAAATGTGCAAACTACGAATAATGATATAAACAATGTTCCAAATAATGGAGTCATGAGTAATCCAGAGGTTAATCAAACACCTAATACTAATCAAGAAACTGTAGAACCAACAATGCAAAGCACTGTAGAACCAAACATGAATTTAAATGGAAATACTGAACAACAAAATCCAGTACCAAACGCTGGACTAGAAAATCAAAACGATAAGAAATCATCAAACAAAACAGCAATTATAATAGTTTCCATCATAGCAGTATTGCTTGTAGCCGCTCTAGTATACATCTTTGTTTTCAAAGATAATGGCACAGTTTTAAACCTAGATGGTATTAACGTTTATGTTCCAAAAGACTATACTGAAACAAGTCAAGATGGATATAATAATGCTTATTTATCTAGTGAACAAGATGTCATTATTGGAACCATTTCACAATCATCATATGGAGCAACTTTAGATGATTACATGAACATTCTTGATAGTGTAGGATTTGAAGAGTCTTTTAACTGTGAAAAAGGAACTAAAACAACTTTAAAAGGTACAGAATGGGCAGAATATAATTGTGGCAGTGATACTGTGGATGCCATTATGTATATAACTGTTAAAGATGATACAATGTATGGAGTTTCTATAGAAGCTAAAAGCTCATCTAGCAGCAAAATCCCTTCATTACAAAAGAAAGTAGAAAGTAATTTAGAGATAGTAAAATAATATTAGAATTTGCTTTATCTTATTGAAAATGTCTAAAACTTTGATATCTCCTAGACGGGGATCACCTTAAAGTTTTAGATTTTTTTAGGTGTTTTAAATCTTTTTAGTATATTTTATGTATAAAATTCATTTTCCCAAACATATAATAATAGTGAGGAGATTATACCCTTATAAATCAAGGGCAAACGTCTAAAATGGTAATCGACAAAAATCGACTCAATTTGACGCATATATTAAATTGTGCTAGAATAAGGCCTGTTTTCTGATTTTGAGATTTACAGGAGAGGGTGAAAATGGAAACAAACCAATCGGTTAAGGCCAGTATTATGGCCATAATCATGTTAGTGATAGTTACAGCCCTACGGCACCCAACTATCGCAAAGGCGGAAAGTCTTAAATCTTTAAAATTATCATCTATGAATACACTTATGAGTAATAAAATCATGGATGAGCAAGAAAATACACCTATGAATTTAGAAAAATTAGAAATAGAACCGGCAAATGAGCAATTACTTACAAAGGCCAGTTCATTAAAAATTGAAATTAATGTAGAAGAATTAAAACAAATAAAAGCAGCGCGTAAAAAAGCGTTAGAATTAGAAAAACAAAGGAAAGAAGAAGAAAGAAGAAAAGCAGAAGCAGCAAGACTTGCTGAAGAAAAAGCCAAAGCTGATGAACAAGCTAAAGTGTTAACCGCTAATTCTGGAACAAGTCTTTCCTATGATGAACTAGTTGCTAAATTAAACCGTTCATTAAATTCAACACTAGCAGGTAAGGGAGATAGCTTTGCAAAATATGCTATTGAACTTGGAATTGACCCATATTTAGCAGTCGCTATTGTTTTACACGAAACCGGATGTAAATGGGAATGTTCTACATTATTAAAACAATGTAACAACGTTGGAGGAATGAAAGGTTCGCCAGGATGTAACGGTGGTTCTTATAAAGCTTTCCCAAGTTTAGATGAGGGAATCAAAGCATTTATGAATAACTTATATAAAAACTATTATGCTATGGGTTTAACAACCCCAGAGACAATAGGCCCAAAATATGCTGCCAGTCAAACCTGGGCAACACAAGTTCGTTCTTATATGAGAGAAATTGAAGCAAAATAATTTTTTTGCTTCTTTTATTTTTGCCTAAGTCAAGCTTAAATTATAAGTTTTTTTCAAATTGTACATCAATTTGACGCTATAAAATTATTATGATAAAATTGTTATCAGAATAGTAGGAGAGATGTAAATGAATTCGACTATGAAAGTAACAGGTGTTGTAATTTTTGGTGTATTGATGTCTTTTACCTTACCACACTTAATCAATCTAAACACAAATAGAAGTTTTGAAACAGAAAATCAAAGAGAAACTCAAACTGAAGCGACTACCTCTAGTAGCAATGAAGTCGCAATAGCACCAACCCCAAAAGATGAATCAGGTACACCAATCGAGCAATCAGATCCAGTTCAAGAAGAAACTCCAGTCCAAGAAGCTCCAGTACAAGAAGTCGCACCTGAGCCAGAACCACAAGCTGAACCAATCGTTTATGATGGCATGACTTTAAATGAATTGGCTGAAAAATTAGAACGTTCATTAAAATCAACATTAGATGGTACTGGTATGAGTTTTGCCAAATATGCTGTCGACATGGGCATCGATCCATACTTAGCTGTAGCCATTGTCTTACACGAGACTGGATGTAATTATAAATGCAGTGCTCAAGTAAGAGAATGTTACAACGTTGGAGGAATGAAAGGTGGACCTAGCTGTAATGGAACATCTTATAAAAAATTCAATAGCTTAGACGATGGTATTTATAGTTTTATGGCTAATTTAAAAGAAAACTATTATGATCATGGTCTAACAACTCCAGAATTAATGAATAAAAAATATGCCGCAAGTAAAACTTGGGCCACTAAAGTAAATAATTATATTAGTAAAATAAAAGCTGCTTAAAAACGCCAAAAGGTGTTTTTATTTTACAGAAAGCTATGATATAATCATAATAAAAAGGAGTGGAGAAAATGCAAAAGGGGTGTCCAAAATGTGGACGAATGATTAATGAAAATACCAAAAAATGTCCATATTGTAATTATAATTTTAGTGAAATAGATGGTTTTTTTAGAAAAGTAGCCGATGAAAACTATCTCGAAAATGAAAAATATGCCGGATTTACTAAAAGATTAGTAGCGGGCCTATTTGATATGTTTATCGTACTTATCTTCACATATTTTATCTTAGTTGCCATAAATGAATTTCTAATGCCAATCACTTTAGAAAATTTATATTATGGAATATTTATTTATATACCTTTATATATTTTATATCACAGTATATGTGAAAGAATACCGTGGAGAGGCTCATTAGGAAAATTGATTTTAGGAATTGAAGTTACCGATGAATATGAAAATCCAGTTACTTTTCCAAAAGCTTTACTTCGTAATATAACCAAAATATTTAACATTATAACCTTAGGAGTAGGATTTTTACTATCAGCGGTACCTCCTCAAAAACAAGCTTTAAATGATAAAATATCTCATACTTTCGTCATAAACAAATTAGTGATGAAAGAAGATGAAAAATTATTTTATGCTCATCCATTAAAGAGGTTAGTCGCATTTGTAATTGATATATTTGTCATAGGATTATTGTGTTATGGTCTTCTTGCTTTAATAAATCTTATAGACCCAAAAAGTATTCCACAGCAAACATTACAAATGATAGATTGTGCAAAATATATCTTATGCTTAGTTATTATACTTTTCTATTTCCCATTTGGCGAAAGTCGTACAGGATCTACAGTGGGAAAAAACTTTATGCACGTTAAACTTGTTAAAATAAACGGTGAAGTCGCTGGTTTTATAAGATGTTTTGCTAGAGAATTAATACTTATTTTAGATATAGTATCATTAGGATTTTTACTACCTTTTGTTACTCCAAAAAGACAGACAATCAAAGATATTCTAACAAGAACCACTGTAATTGATAGATAGGTCAAAGATAATCTTTGACCTTTTTCTTTAAAAAAAAACGAATATATGGTAAAATGAATATGACCTATACTAAAAGGAGGCAGTAATATGTGTGGCTTTGTAGGATACATTAATAA
This sequence comes from uncultured Bacilli bacterium, assembly GCA_944329505.1. Taxonomy (GTDB): domain Bacteria; phylum Bacillota_I; class Bacilli_A; order RF39; family UBA660; genus Coprosoma. Next base: position 6,072 of record CALVIJ010000015.1, read on the forward strand.
AGAAAAAGATAAAACTGAAAATATAAAAAAAATGGCCGATTTAATCGCTCACCGTGGACCTGACTCTGACGGATATTATTGTGATAAAAATATCGCATTAGGATTCAGAAGACTAAGTATTATTGACTTAAAAAGTGGTTCACAACCAATCTATAATGAAGATAAAACCAAAGTAATTATTTTTAATGGTGAAATTTATAACTTTGAATCTTTAAGAGAAGAGTTAATTGAAAAAGGTCATACATTTTCTACTAAAACCGATACAGAAGTATTATTACACGGTTACGAAGAGTGGCAAGAAAAACTTTTAGATAGACTAAGAGGTATGTTCGCATTCGTTATATACGATATAAAATCAGAGGAAATGTTTGCAGCCAGAGACTTTTATGGTATTAAACCTTTTTACTATGCAAAAATGGATAATACCTTAATCTTTGGTTCAGAAATAAAAAGCTTTTTAATTCACCCACATTTTAAAAAAGAACTAAACACAAAAATGTTAGAATATTACCTAACATTTCAATATAGTGTTGGTGAAGAAACTTTCTTTAAAAATGTTTATAAACTAATGCCAGGACATTACATGAAATATAAAAATGGCAAATTAGAAATAAAGAAATATTATGAAATCAAATTTGAAGAAGATAACACCAAAACATACGAAGAATGGAAAGAGGGAATTAAAGAACGTTTAGAAGATTCAATTAAGGCCCATAAAATAAGTGATGTAGAAGTTGGTTCTTTCCTATCTAGTGGTGTTGATTCATCATTCATTGCCGCAAGTAGTGATGTAGATAAAACCTTTACCGTTGGTTTTAATAATGAAAAATATAGTGAAATTGAATATGCAAAAGATTTATCAGAAAAAATAAACACTCAAAATATAAATAAAGTTATTACTAAAGATGAATATTTTAAAAACTTACCAAACATTTTATATTATATGGATGAACCACTTGCTGATCCATCATCAATAGCCCTATACTTTGTAACAAAAATAGCTAGTGAAAACGTTAAAGTATCACTTTCTGGTGAGGGTGCCGATGAAATATTTGGTGGATATAATATTTATCAAGAACCACTTACAGATAGTTGGTATTATAAAATACCATATCCTATTAGATTTACAATTGGTAAAATAGCTAGTATTTTCCCACACAAAAGAGGAATTAACTTTTTAATAAGACGTGGTAAAAAACTAGAAGATAGGTTTGTTGGAAATGCCTTTATTTTTAACAACAAAGAAGTTGGTAAGGTTTTAAAAGGAAAAAGAAAAACAAAAGGCTTCCAAGAATTAACTAAACCATATTATGACAAAGTAAAAGATAAAGACGATATTACTAAAATGCAATATATTGATTTTAATTTCTGGTTAATTGGTGATATTTTACTAAAAGCCGATAAAATGAGCATGGCTAATTCCTTAGAAGTTCGAGTACCATTCTTAGATAGACCTCTTATCGATTATGCTCTAGGACTTCCAACAGAATTTAAAACCGATAAATTTAAAACAAAAAAAATATTCAGAGACATTGCTGGCGAAGTTTTAGAAGATAAAGTATCTAATAAAAAGAAATTAGGCTTCCCAGTACCAATTCGTGAATGGATGAAAGATGAAGATATCTATAAACAAATAAAAACATTATTTACTAAAGATAAACAATTTTTCAATACTAAAAAAATAGTTAAATTACTAGACGACCATGTAAAAGGAAAAGCTGATAATAGTCGTAAAGTATGGACAATATATATTTTCCTACTATGGTATGAAATTTTCTTTGGAGGTGCCAGATGATATTCTTTTATATTTCCTTATCAACCTACATATGCTTTAATATCATAAAATACAAAAAATCATTTTTCGCATTACAAAAAAATAAATATAGTATTAAAGAATATGGAAAATGGATATTTAAAAACTACAAAGAGGTATTTCTAAATAAAGAATTACTTGCGATTATTCTTCTAATTATAACGTTGAAATTTAATTTAAAAGTTATTGGTGTCAGTACTGTTATTTTCTATACATTAATGTTTTTACTTGATTATAAAAAGAAAATTAAATTAAAAATGAATAAACAAATGATTTCTAGAATTGTTATAACAATTTTAGTCTTCATCGGTTTAAATATTTGGTTTATTGCTGATTATATAAGTTATCATTATGCAGATATAATTTTTGATAATACCGCATTATATTATATAGTTTTAATACTAATGAGTTATTTTTCACATTTTGTCGTTTGGATTGTCAACCTCATTGCCAAGCCCTTCGATCGTTTTATCCTTAAAAACAAAAAAAGGAGGTAGAAATTGGTATGCTGAGAGTAGATTCACGAAAGGTAGAACCTGGAGATACTTTTCTAGCCCTTGTAGGACCATATACTGATGGACACGATTATATTAGTGATGCCATTGATAGAGGTGCCGCTTGTATTATTGCCAATCATGGAGAATATCCCGTTAAAACAATTGTTGTAGAAGACACTAAAACTTATCTTTCAAACTATTTAAAAGAATTAAATTTAGAAAGACTAGAAAAAATAAAACTAATCGGTATAGCTGGAACTACAGGTAAAACTGTAACCGGTGATTTAATATACCAATTATTAAATACTTTAAATATGAAAACTGCTTATATAGGCACTAATGGCTTCTATTTAAATGGCACAGTTCATAAAATATCATCATCAACTCCAGATATATATGAACTTTATGAATTAATTAATAAAGCCATTGATAATGAATGTGAAAATATTATTATTGAAGCTTCATCTAAAGCTATAAGTCAAAGACACATTGAGGGTTTGCGCTTTGATATTACTATATTCACTAACTTTGTCGCCCATCAAAGAAAAGACAAAGAAGCATATTTAAATACAAAAGTTGAACTTTTTAAAATGTTAAAAAAGAGTGGGCATGCAATTATAAACAAAAAAGATCCCTATTATGAATATTTCGCATTACCACAAAACAAGAATATATTTTATGGAACATTAGATAGTGATTATCCATTGAGAAAACAAAATGCCAATTATAATTTTACTGAATTTACTCTTGGAAAAAACACTATTAAGATGCCACTAATTGGTCCTTATAATATGTTTAATTACGCGGCAGCCTATATTACCGCCAAAATATTAGGTTTTGATGATGAAACAATCATTTCAGCCACATTGTCTATGCACCCAATTGATGGACGTTTTGAATCAATAAATTATAAAGATAATCTAATTATAATTGATTATGCCTATGATATAGACACTATTAATAATGTTATTAAAGAAGCGAAAAAAATCGTTCAAGGAAAAATTATTACATTAATTGGATGTGCTGGGGAAAGAAGAGAAGATAAAAGACCACAAATAGGTAAATTGGTTACAGAAAACAGTGATTTCGCCATATTTACTAGTGATAACCCTCGTCATGAGAATGAAGAAAATATACTTAATGATATGACTAAAGAATTAACTAAAGATAACTATATTTCGGTTGTTAACCGTAAAGAAGCTATAAAAAAGGGTATTAGTATGTTAGAAAATAAAGATATATTGTTAATCTTAGGTAAAGGACATGAAGATTCCCAAATTATAGGCAATGATGAATTTCCGTTTAAAGATCGAGATGAAGTAATGAAGGTTATAAAATAGTGATAAAATTTTATAACCTTTTTATATTAAATTATTTATATAAACACATTTATAGTGTAACAAACATATAAAAAATATTGCACTAAATCTTATAATTGAAATTTATTATAATATTTAGTTCATTCAAAAAGATTTTTCACAAATTTCATAAAATTAATTGTTATATCCACAGCAATATGATATCATTATAATAAGGGAGGAAATAAATATGAAGTGTACAAAATGTGGATCAGAAATTAGGGAGGGAGCAACTTTCTGTACTGTTTGTGGAACACCAGTAATGTCTAAAACAGCCAGTAATCAAGATAGTCAAATGACTTCTGGAATGTCAGATGGTATAACTAACAGTACTAGTGCCGCACCAAATCTATTTGCAAGCCAAGAGAGCTTAACTAATAATCAAATGTCATCTCAAACGACAAACAATCTATTTAATAATCAAGCAGATATGTCAAATAATTTTGCTAGTCAAACAGACATGATAAATAATCAAAATGGTTTTAATTCACAAGCTAATATGAATAATGTACAGCCACCATATAATAATATGGTGAATAATATGCCGGCTAAAAAGAAACCTCCAATAGGTTTAATTATTGGAATAATTGTTGTTGTAATTGCTGTAATTGCTGTTTTAATTGGTATTAGTATGTTTAACAAGGATGATACTAACAATAATGATACATCAAGAACAAATACTCAAACTGATATAAATGAAGACAATAACGATGCAGAACAATTAGAAGAAGAGGTTCAAACAGTTACTTATGGTAATTATATATTTACTATACCAGCTGATTTTACTGCTACTCAATCAAATAACCAATTATTTATTAGTTCTAACGACTATTCTTTGAATATAGCTCTTACTTTCCAAACTGGAACTAGCTATGATGCATTAGCTTCCGCGAAAGATCAATTGGTTAGTCTTTTAGAAACTCAAGAAGGTAGTACTGCTTTTGATTTTACTAATGCTATTACTACCGAAAACACTTATGAAGGAACTAGATTTTTAATTACTAGTGGTATCAAACAAGGAAGTTTAGATTTAGATATTACCTATGCTGAAACTGATGGTGGTGTATTTGTTGTTTCACTTACTAAAAATGGCACACTAACAGAAAGAAATCGTCAAGAGCTATATTCAATTGTTGCCAGTGCAAATCAAAGTAATTTTTAAAGGAAATCGTTAAAACACCTCGTATGTTAAATATAGAGGTGTTTTTGTGTGGATAAAATAACATTAGATAAATATCAAAAGAAAGTAATTAAAACTAAAGCTAAAAACACTTTAGTCATAGCCGGAGCTGGAAGCGGAAAAACGTTAACCATTATTCACAAAATTAAAAATTTAATAAAGATCGGAATAAATCCAAACGAAATTCTTTGTATAACTTTTACAAAATCAGCCGCCAAGAATTTAGAAAATAAATTATTAAAAGAAAATATTAATTTAAAAGTAAATACATTTCATAGTTTAGGCTTTCAAATCATAAAACATACCCAAAATGTACAATTAGTCCAAGAACACCTTTTAGAAAATATTATTATGAAACATTTAAATTCGTACCAGCATTTAGAAATATTAATACAACCACATTTTATAGAATTTGGAACAGGTAACTCCAAAGTAATAAAAAATGCCATTATCAAAAACACCCATTATATAAATAATTTAAAAGATATTATTAAAACATTTATTACACTATTTAAAAGTAATAATTATCTCATATCTTCATTTGATGAGTTTCATCAAAAAAACCAAAAAGAAAATTCAGCAAAGAAAAAGACTAGACATCGACTTTTCCTAAAACTAGTTAAAAAAATATATGTTGATTATGAGGCCTACTTAGAAGATACTAATCAAATTGATTTTAATGATATGATTAATAAAGCCACTCAAATTATCAAAGAAGAAGGAATATACCCATATAAATATATTATTATAGATGAATATCAAGATACTTCTTTAAACAAATGTATACTAGTAAAAATGATTCAAAATAAAACAGATGCATCCTTATTAGCTGTTGGTGATGATTGGCAATCAATTTATCGTTTCACAGGCAGTAATCTTGATATTTTTACTAATTTTAAAAGATTCTTTCCAAAATCAAAAATAATAAAATTAAAAAAAACTTATCGAAATAGTAGAGAAATTATTAAAGTGGCTAAAAAATTTATTATGAAAAATCCATATCAAATTAATAAAAAACTATTATCCACTAAAGAAACTAAAACCCCAATTCATATATACTTTTATAAAAAAAATATAAAGTCAGTATGGGATAAAATAAGTAAACAAATCGACGAAAACACATATGTTTTAGGACGTAATAATAGTGACATAAACAAAATACCATATTTAAACAAGCATATGAAATATATGACAATTCATAAATCAAAAGGATTAGAAGCCGACAAAATCATCCTTATTAATCTAGAAAATTCAATCACAGGCTTTCCCAGTAAAGTAAAAAATAGTGAATATCTAAAATATGTTCTGCCAAAAGAAGATGATTATATATTTGCTGAAGAAAGAAGATTATTCTATGTCGCCATAACTAGGACTAAATCATTAGTAATCCTTTTAGTTAACCAAGAAAATCCATCTATCTTTATCACAGAATTATTAAAAGATTCGCGTAAATATATTAAAGTTTTTAAATAGCAGGTTGTTAAATTGTGAAACCCAAAAATCATACTGACATTTTTTTCCAATATTTGCTACATAAATTTAAGACATTTTTTGTTATAAACCTCATAATATATGATATAATAGGAACGATTTAAAGATTAATTTTTGTCAATGGATTGTATGTGTTATTATCTAAGAATAATATTACCATTAGCATAATAAGAGGTGATAAAATGACCAAAAAAGAAGAAGCTGTGAAATTAATAAAAGAAAAAATAAATAAACAAACATTTTTAACATATAAAGAAATTGCCGAAATTACAGGTTATCATCCAAAATACATCTTAAAATTAAAAAAAGAAGTTCTTAATGGTACCGTAAGTTTCGTTCATGGAAATAAAGATAGAGTACCAGCTAATATAATGAGCGAAGAAGAAAGATCAAAAATAATTTCATTGTATAAAAAAAGTAATGTTAGTATACGAAAATTCTGTAAATTTTACAATAGCCGTAGCTATTCTTGTATATATAATCTTTTAAAATCAGAAGGATTACTTAAGACTACCAAACAAAGGTAGTTTTTTTGTCGATTAATAAACTGTATAAATAAGCATTTTCCTTAATAGACTTTGATAGGAGGTGCTTATGCAAACAGGTTTAACTGATGAAGAAGTTGTAAAAAGTCGTAAAACAAATGGCAGTAATGAAATAAAAGCTGGAAAAAAAGAAAGTTTTATACATAAATTCATTGCTACATTAGGTGATCCGATTATTAAAATTCTTATTATTGCTTTAGCTGTTAAAACTTTATTTTTGTTTCAAAACTTTGATTGGTATGAAACAATTGGTATCGTTATTGCCATTTTTTTAGCATCCTTTATTTCGACCATATCAGAATATGGTAGTGAAAAAGCTTTTGAAAAACTTCAAGAGGATGCTTCAAAAATTAAAACCAAAGTTAAAAGAAATGGACAAATAAAAGAAATTGAAATCGATGAAGTAGTTGTTGGAGATATTATTTATTTAGAACCAGGTGACGCAATTCCGGCCGATGGTCAAATAATTGAAGGTAAAATCTTAGTTAATGAATCAAGTTTAAATGGAGAAATGAAAGAAAAAGAAAAAAAGACTGGAAATGATATTTATCGCTCATCAGTTGTATATTCTGGTTTAGCTACTATGCAAGTAAAGAAAGTAGGAGTTAATACTTTCTATGGTAAATTAGCTAAAGAAGTAAGTGAAAAAGCACCTATCAGTCCTTTAAATTTAAGACTTGTTAAACTAGCTCAATTGATTAGTAAAGTTGGATATATAGGAGCTTTACTTGTAAGTTTATCTTATCTATTTTCTGTAGTTTTTATTGAAAACAATTTTGATGGTGAAGCAATTATTAATACTATTACTAATTTTCCTTTAATGTTTGGGCACATTCTTCACGCATTGACTTTATCAGTTACTATAATTGTAGTAGCCGTTCCCGAAGGATTACCACTTATGGTTACCTTAGTATTATCTTCAAATATGAAAAGAATGCTTAAAAGCAATGTATTAGTTAGAAAACTTATGGGAATAGAAACAGCCGGTAATATAAACATGTTATTTACTGATAAGACAGGAACCATTACTAAAGGAAAACTAGACGTTATTGCAATTAGTGATGCCGAAGGTAATATTATGAAAAGTGAAGAAGAATTAAAAAAGAAAAGTTCATATTATACAAGAGTAAAGTTATCGTTAATTGCCAATAATGAAAGTAGTTACAGTGAAGAAAACACCCCAGTTGGCGGCAATATTACAGATAGAGCTTTATTAAAGTTTTTTGAAAAAAGTTCTATTAACTATAAAATACTCGATAAAATTCCATTTAGTAGTGAAAATAAATACTCGTTAACAGAAGTAGAATATGGAGGAAAAATAATTAATCTGATTAAAGGTGCTCCTGAAGTATTAATAAAAAACTGTACTCATTATTATGATAACAATCAAAAAAGATTACTAACTAATAAGAGTAAGATATATGAACAAATAAAAAAGGCCAC
>CALVIJ010000016.1 GCA_944329505.1 uncultured Bacilli bacterium
TATATTATACTACTATCAGACTTATTTCAGCTTTTTGCCATAAAACGGAATTTCAAATAAAAATCTACGTTTTTTTAAAAAAATTAAAAAAGTTATTGAAATTTTTGTAAATATATAGTATACTTAATTTGTCATGCGAGTTGTCTCCGTAGCTCAGCTGGATAGAGCAACGCCCTTCTAAGGCGTGGGTCGCGAGTTCGAATCTCTCCGGGGACGCCATTTAGAAATTAACTAGACTTTTGTCTAGTTTTTTTATTTTATTTTTTTCAATTACATTTCACAAAAATTGGTTATTATATTATTAAAGGGAGATGTTTATGAAAAAAATAAAGAAACACAAAAAGAAAATATTGGTAGGAATTTTAATTGTTGTTCTACTCGCTTGCTTAGGTTTTGGGGGCTATAAGTATTACGAACATTATGAGGATACAAAATTTGAAAACAAGAACTGGCTTAATAGACACATTTCTTTAGAAAAAAATTCAGAAGGAGTTTACGAAGTTCAAACTGATGAAGATATCGACATATTTAACCTAGTTTATCAAGACGTTATTGAAAATAAAATTAATACTTTAAAAATTTCTGATAATTATTCGTTAGAAAATCCATTAATTATTTACAATCCTTATGGTACTGGAAGCCTTTCTTATTACGTTTATTTTGGCGATAGTTATGACGATTTAAGTTATAAAGTTAGTGCGAAAGGATATGCTGACTACGAGCACTCTTTAGGTAAAGGTGAAGAATATCAAATAATTGGATTTATTCCTGGAGTCGAAAACACTTTAACTTTATCTTCTGAAGGAACCCAAACAGAAGTCAAAATAACCACTCCAGAAATCAATGGAGATATTGATACCAAAATTGAAAAAACTGATGGTGATAGCACCGAAGAATTAGCTGACGGACTTTATACGGTTTTAGGTCATGACAAAAACTATAATTCAAATATTTATCTCTATGATAATGAAGGTATTTTAAGAAACGAGTTAGTCTTAGAGGGTTATAGAGCTGATAGAATCGTCTTTGATGATGAAAACATGTACTATTCTTATTCTAAAAAAGGAATTGTTAAAGTTAACGAACTAGGAAAAATAGAAAATATATATGATTTAGGTAATTACTCTATGCATCATGATATGGTTTTAGATGGTGATAAATTAGTTATTCTAGCCAATGAAGATAATACTGAATGTATTGAAGATAGAGTTATTACTTTAGATTTAGAAACTGGTGAAGTTACAGAAGTACTCAATATGAATGAGTTATTACCAGAACTTAAAGATGTAGCTGTAGATCCAGGTAAAAATAGTTATGGTAACAAAGCTCTAGACTGGATTCATTTAAATAGTATATCTATTAAAGATAATGATATTATATTAAGTGCACGCGAAGTCAGTACTATTATTTATATAAGTGATTATTTGACAAATCCTACTGTTAAATATTTACTCACTAATGAAAGCATGCTGGAAGGTACTTCTTATGATAATCTACTTTATGAAAAAAGTAATGATTTTGTATCACAAGCTGGACAGCACGCAGTTACATATATTCCGGGTGAAAATAACGATGAATATTATTTAATTATGTTTAACAATAATAGTAATTATATTTTAACAAAACCTAATTTTACTTGGGAAAACTATTCTGGCCTAGGCACTTATGATGAAGGAGAAAATTCATATTACTATAAATATAAAGTTAATGAAAAAGATAAAACTTATGAATTAGTTTCTAAAATTGCCGTTCCTTATTCAAGTATTGTCAGTAGTGTTCAACAATATGACGATAATATTGTTGTAGGAAGTGGTAAAGATAATTCATTTGGAGAATATGATCAAGATGGCAATTTAATTAATGAATTTAAATATAATGCCGAAAAATATGCTTATAGAGTATTTAAATATTCATTTGATAATTGGTTTAATTAGAAAAGACTTACGAATTAATTTTCGTAAGTCTATTTTGTATAATCACAACTACTGCATTTTATTTTATCTTTTTTCTCGGTAAGCATACTTCCACATTCCGGACATTTTTCACCTGTTGGTTTATCCCAATAAGCTGTTTTACACTTTGGATAATTATTACATCCGTAGAATATTTTTCCTCTTCTTGTTTTCTTTTCGGTTATTTTACCATCGCAATTTGGACAATCACAAATAATTGTTTCTTCTTTAGGTTCTTGTTTGATATATTTACAAGCCGGGAAATTACTACAAGCGACAAACTCGCCATACTTACCCTTTCTAATAACTAATGGATGACCACATTCTGGACACATCTCACCAGTTTCTTCGGCTTCTTTTTTCGGAAGTTTATCAAATGCCTCTTTAACAGCTGGTTCAAACTCTTTATAAAAGTTTTCTAAAACTTCGTACCAAATTTCTTTTCCTTCAGCTATTTTATCTAAATCAGTTTCCATATCAGCAGTATATTTGACATTGATTATATGATTAAAACATTCTTGAAGTTTATCAGTAACTTCAAATCCAATATCAGTTGGAACAAATTTACGTTCAACTAAATTAACATATCCCCTATTTTTAATGTTATCAATAATAGTAGCATAAGTACTTGGTCTACCTATTCCGAGTTCATCCATCTCTTTGATAAGTTTTGCTTCAGTATACCTAGCTGGCGGCTCAGTAAAGTGTTGTTCCTTAATGATATCATTTGAAACAATTACCTTTGAATTATATGTATCAAAAGGTGGTAAGATAGTATCTTTTGTCTCTTCATAGCCACTATAAACCTTTAAGTAACCGTCGAAGATAATTACTTGTCCAGTTGCTTTGAAGTTGTAATCATTATTATTCAAAATAACGGTTGTTCCTTCAACTTTAGCTGGAGCCATGATACTAGCTAAAGCTCTATAGTAGATTAATCTATATAATTTAAATTCATCATCAGTTAAATATGGTTTAACACTTTCTGGGGTTCTTTCAATACTTGTTGGTCTAATAGCCTCATGAGCATCTTGAACATTTTCAGTTTTTTTACTTATTTTAACCGGTCCAGTATATTCTTTACCATATTTATTTTCGATAAATTTATATGCTTCGGATACAAACTCATTAGAAAGTCTAATAGAGTCTGTACGCATATAAGTGATTAAACCAACCGTTTCATTAGCCAAATCAATACCTTCATATAATTTTTGAGCAACACTCATAGTTTTTCTAGATGAAAATCTCAATCTATTAGAGGCTGTTTGTTGTAAAGTACTAGTTGTAAATGGTGGTTTTGATTGTTTATTTTTTTGCTTTTTATCGACACTTTCAATTTCAAAAGCTTTAGTTAACTTATCTAAGATATCATTAGCTTCGCTTTCAGTTTTAATTTCTATCTTTTTATGATTATAGGCAAATAAATCGGCTTTAAAGTCTTTAAAATCAGCAGTTATAGTCCAATATTCTTCTGGATTAAAGGCTTTTATTTCTCTTTCTCTATCGACAATTAATTTTAAAGCAACACTTTGTACTCTACCAGCAGATGAACCATCTGTTTTAGATTGAATGAGTTTACTTAATCTAAATCCGATAATTCTATCTAAAATTCTTCTTGTCTCTTGACTATTAACTAAATTTTGATCAATTTTACCTTCGTGTTTCATCGCTTCTAAAATAGCATTTTTAGTAATTTCGTTGAAAGTAACCCTGCTATAAGGTTTATCTTTTAAGTCTAAACAGTCGTAAAGGTGCCATGCAATAGCTTCTCCTTCTCTATCGTGATCGGTTGCAAGATATACTTTATCAGCTTTTTTAGCTTCTCTTTTAAGTTCATCGATAACACTTTTTTTACCTTTAATTGTTTTATAATCAGGTTTAAAATTGTTCTCTATATCGACACCTAAACCATATTTACCTTTTGTAGATAAATCTCTAATATGTCCTTTACTAGATGAAACAACATAATTATTTCCTAAATATTTACTGATTGATTTTACTTTTGTAGGCGACTCTACAATAACTAAATCTTTACCCATAATTCACTTCCTTTTTTTGACTAATATAACTTATACACTAGTTTTTATTTCTTGTCAAATACTTTCCCTATTATTATATTAAAAAAAATTTATAGTATGAATTTTTTATTTATTGTATAAAATAATTGTCTTTATTATTATATAGGTGTTACAATAAATTTGGAGGGTTTTATGACAGAAAAAGAAATCTTGATATGTGAGATGATTGATGATGGATATACTTTAAACGAAATGTCATCTAATTTATGGTTAAGTCCTAAACAAATACATCAAAAAATCCAAAAGTTAACCAACAACGGATATTTTATTAATCCTATATATTATGATGATGGAAATATAAAATATGATTTTGAAAATAACTATAAAAAACATACAGTAAATATTTCCCTTTGTGATAGCACGAAATTTAAAGCTTTAGTCATTTCAGATATACATATTGGTAATGAACTTGAAAATTTAAGTTATTTATATAAAACCTATGATTATGCACGAGATAATAATATTCATATTATTTTAAACTGCGGTGATTTAATCGATGGAAATTTTACTAGAGGTAAACAATTAATTAGTGATATAGATTCTCAAATAGATAGAGTTATTAAATTATATCCTTATGATAAAAACATTTTAAATGTAATATGTTTTGGTAACCACGATCATAGTGCTTATGAATGTGGAAGAGATATTTCTTTAGCACTTTCTAAAAGAAGACCAGATCTAATTAACGGTGGTTATGGTGTTTCTTTAATTAATATTGAAAGAGACCAAATAGTAATGTCACACCCTTTAAATAGTATAAGTTTCAAACCATTACCTAATAAATTAATATTAGAGGGACATCATCATAAAATGGTAGTGAAAATAAATAGAAATAATTTTCTTATAAATGTTCCCCCACTTAGTGATTTATGCTTTGGTAATCAAGAAAATCCTGGTATGTTAGAGATGGAATTATTATTTGGTAGTGGATTTATTCATAGTGGCCACTTTAAACAAATTGGAATTAAAAATAATTTTGAAATTTATGGAGAAACTAACTTAGAGTTTTTCTTAAAACACGAAAATTTAGATGAAAAGAAATTAATATTAAAATAAGGAGTTTGTTATGTTTAACGAAAATATGGAAATTATTAATAAAATAAAAGAAGAAAAAACATTAAAAGAAACGGCTAACGAATTACATCTCCCTTTAAATGATATTTATAAAAAAATTATGCAGGTTAAAAATGAAGGATTAATACTTAAAAAAATTATATGTGACAGCGGAGATATCAGATATTTAATTAAAAAATGGCCACAGAAAGATTCATGTATAACTTCGGTTAAGCTTAGTGACCAATCCAAATTTTCAGCCATGTTAATTAGTGATCTACACTTTGGAAACGAACTAGAATCGTTAAATTATTTAGATAAGATTTATGAATACTGTAAAAACTACGGCATTAATATAATTATTAACGGTGGCGACTTAATCGACGGTACATTTAGTAGAGGAAGTCAAACTATTGACGATGCCGAAAAACAATTGGATTATGTACTTAAAAATTATCCATATGATGAAGAGATTTTAAATTTAATTTGTTTAGGCAATCACGATTTTAGTCTATATAAATCAGGTATTGATATGCAAAAAGTATTAGAAAATGCCAGATATGATTTAGTACCATTAGGTTTTGGAATTGGAGTCTTAAATTGTGGCGGAGATCAAATCTTCATTAGACATCATATAAATGAATATGATTTTACGCCAATTGAAGGCAAACTCATATTAGAAGGACATAAACACAAAATGGCATTTACAAATTGTGATAAAGGTTTTCTAGTAAATATTCCAACTCTCAGTAATTTAACTCTTGGAAAACATGGATTTCCAGGAGCCATCAAAATGGATTTATTTTTTGATAACGAAGGTTATATAAATTCTAGCCATTTCGAACAATTTATTTTAAGTAATCAATTATACACTGTAAATGAAGCTATTTTTGATTTAAACTATTTGAATCATGACTATTTATCAGAAGGTGAATTTCGTCCTAAAATAAAAAGATTACAGACAAGTGGACAAAGCCAAATTGATAAATTTTATCAAAGATGGGGACAAAAATAAAAGAATTCTTAAATGAATTCTTTTAATATTTGCCACATTTACTTCCCCATGAATCAACTAGTTCATCATTACGGTATATTTTTAATAACTCACATGTATTTGGACAGCGATGACACTCAAAAGCCTTAGTAATAAATTTTAAGTTTTTCATCTCTAAAGAATAAACGTTTCCAGTTTTATTTCTTCTAGCTAAAACAGCTATTCCAATAGCTCCCATTAAATGACTATTCTCATCGACAATAATATCCTCTTTTAATATTTCCTTAAAATACTTAACTACCCCTTTATTTTTAGATACTCCACCTTGAAATATAATCGGACCTACTATTTTTTTACCCTTACCAACATTATTTAAATAATTTAAAACGACACTTTTACAAAGACCAGCTATAATATCTTCTTTAGGATAACCAACTTGAGCTTTATGAACTAAATCAGATTCAGCAAAAACTGTACATCTAGCCGCTATTTTAACAGGATTCGTTGACTTTAAAGCATAATCTCCAAATTCTTCCACATCTATTCCTAACCTTTTGGCTTGACTAGATAAAAAAGACCCAGTTCCCGCTGCACATAAAGTATTCATAGCATAATTAGTTATAATACCATTTTTAATTAAAATTATTTTAGAATCTTGCCCACCTATCTCTAATATAGTTCTAACATTTGGATAAAACGTTAAAGTCCCAATCGCATGAGCAGTTATCTCATTTTTTACAATACAAGCCTTAAGCATCAATCCAATCAATTTTCTCGCACTACCAGTAGTTCCAATACCTTTAATTTGATATCCTTTTGGTAATTCCTCTTTTAAAATATCCAATAACTTTCTAACTGCCTCTACCGGATTACCTTCAGTCCATATATAAGAAGATGCAATAATTTTATTATTATCATCAATAATAACCCCTTTTGTAGAAATTGAACCTATATCTACACCTAAGTAGCAGTCTTTCATTTTTCTTTCCTCATTTCTAACATATCATAAAAAGCCTCCAGTCTCGTTTGAATTCCAGTTTCAGAAGTAGCCGAATCAAAACTAAAAAATAAAACTGGCTTTTGATAAGTACTTGCAATCTTATTTATTATGGGCATAGCTCCAATTTCTGGGGTACAAAAAGACGATTTGATATGAATAATTCCATCGTAGTTTTTTTCACATAAATATTTACATCTAGCAATATTATCACTTGCATCCGCTCCCAATGAATAAGTAAAATATTCTTTTGAATATTTCTGATACTTTTTATATTTCCGTGCTTTTTCAAATAATAAATAATGGACATTTGTAAATCGTTTTATTTCAATATGATGCTTAGCTAGTTGTTTCTCTAAAAAGTAATTAGAAAAAGGTTCCATAATAGTATATAGCTCCCCTATTATACCGATTTTTAAACGATTATCTGGCTTATGTACTTTTATTTTATAAAATTTATTTAAATATCTTTTATAAGTTTTATATAATTCATGGTAATTTTTAACATGACTAAATGATATTAACATCTCTTCTTTTAAACTTTCAAATGAACCAGGATTTATTTCAAACCCAATATTTTCTCTGATGTAGTCATCAATTATATCCATATACTTAACCATTTTTATAGTTATAAAACCATAATATAAAGCTTTTATTTTAGAAAATTTGGGATCAATCTGTTTTAATAACTTATTTATTCTTTTAAAATTAGTTGTTCCTTCAGTAACTAAGTTAATTACTGTACAATTATAACCTAAATCCTTTAAAATTTTTTCTTGAAGTTCAGCATAATAACCATATCGGCATCCCCCACCCATTTGAATTAAAGTATCAGCCTCTTTATCTAAACATTCTATCATAGTTCCTAAAGTATACTTAAATGGTGTACAAACAAACTCTGGAGAATATTTAGTACCTATTTCAATAGTTTTTGAAGTTATTTTTGGAACCTTAATAACTTCGGTATTAGGAAAAATATGCGAAAGTAAAAAATTAGCCGGGATATGATAATCCCCCATATGAGGAAATGCAATTTTAGTCATTTAACGTACCTCCTAACATATCTAAGAAACTTTCTAATCTTGTTTCCAAACCTGTAAATGAAGTACTATCATCGATAACAAGATTTAAGTAAGGAATTTTTAATTTACGCATTGCTAGTTCATTTGCTAAACTATCAGGTGCACATGGAAAAGATGAAATAAAAATAATACCATTTATATTTTTTTGACTATAAACTATCGCCCCTAGATTATCTTTACTATATTTAAAATATAAATCTTTAGATAGTTTTTTACTTAAAGAATTAGTTATCTTAGAATCAAACTTGTCCGAATAAATAACTTCAATACCATTTTTAATTAGATATTTAATGATATCTTTGCCAATCATGTCATCATATAAATTATAAGGATGTCCAACAATTAAAATTTTTATTGTCTTTAATTTTAACTTGTTTACATTTATAATATGATTTTTCTTAATTCGTTTTTTCTCTTTAGTATAAGCATACCTATAAGCTCTCCTAATTTCATATTTGTTTTTGTTTAATTCTTTTCCAATTTTATATAAACCTTTTTTAAGTGTATCCCCTTTTTCTAAATCAATATTGTAGTGTAAAAGATTTACTGAAAATTTATTTTTAACAATATCATAGGCAGCCCAGAAATTTGTACATGTTTGATTATTGTTTTTAAAATTACTAATTCGTGGTACTAAAATATAATCACATTTATCCTTCAGATAATCGACATGTCCTAAATAATTTTTTAAAGATAAACACATTTCGTCATTAGCAATTTTAATTCCCCTATTTACAATATCTTGATTGGTTTCTGGACTAACTATATAAGGAACATCTAAACTATCCAAAAAATCTTTCCAAAACTCTCCATAATAATAATAAAACAGACTACGCGGAATACCCACTCTGCTCATAATATCACCACTACAAATATATTATGGTTATTTAAATTTTATGAATATTTATTTTGATCTGACAAATGATATTAATGGAGGTAATTTTATATGAATAATCAAAAAATAAATTGTACAGTTTATGACTGTAAACACTGTGATGTAATGAATGATTCGTGCAAATTAAATCAAATTAAAGTAGCATGTTGTTCAGCCCAAGATGAAAAAGAATCAACAATGTGTGATAATTATGTTAAAACAAAATTAGATTAAAACATATGCAAAATATGTTTTTATTTTTCTAAAACTATATGTGTTAAAGGAATTATTTGATATAATTAATAGTGAGGAGGCGTTTATATGCATATTAAATTACTTACAAATGCAGAATTTTTAGAGTTTTCAAAATTATTTAAGCCAGGTTCTATTTACCAAACTCCTTATTACGCTTTTACAATGCATGAAGAAAACTATAGTTCGATGTTTGTCGGACTTGTTGACGGCAACAAATTAAAAGCTGCTAGTTTAATTTTAGTTTATAAAGTAAATGGATTTAAATATGCTTTGGCGCCAAGAGGTTTTTTGATTGATTATAATAACGATGAATTAGTTACTACTTTTACAAAGTTAATTAAAAAATTTTTAGGCAAAAAAGATATTGTGGCAATTAAAATAAATCCAATGATTATTCGCAATGTATATAATAGTGCTGGACATGCCATTAGTACTAATGAATTGTATGATGTAACTTTTAATAGACTTAAAAATTTAGGATATTTTCATTTAGGATATAATAATTATTTTGAAGCCTTAAAACCCAGATTTGAAGCTTATATTAATCTAGATTTAGATTATATTAAATTATTTGGAAATATTGATAAAAGTCATCGAAACAAAATAAGAAAAGCCGTTCGTGATGGTATTAAAGTATACCACGGAACAATGAACGATTTAAAATACCTAGCTGAACAAACAAAAGGTAAATACCCTAGAGGATTATATTATTTTCAAAATTTATATAAATTTTTTGGCAGAGATAATTTGATAGATTTTTATTATAGTAAACTTGATACTACCGATTATTTACAATATACTCAAAAAAAATATAATGAATATCACAAAAAAAGCGTAGAACTTAGTCAAAAATTAATTTCTAAACAAGGAAATTCTGAAAAATTGATTAATGAAAAATTAAATATAGATAAATACGTTGTTAAATATCGTAATCAATTAGCTGAAGCAACCGAATTCTTAAAAAAATATCCCAACGGCATCGTAACTTCGACAGCTTTAATTATAAAATGGCAAGATGAAGTATATTTAGCTATCGATGGTCACGATGAAAAGTATAAAAAATTTGGAGCAAAACACTTGATGATTTGGAAACTAATGGGAAGATATGCAAAATTAGGTTTCAAAAAGTTCCACTTAGGTGGTGTCAGCAATATTAATAAATTAAATAATAAATATAAAGGTTTAAATGAATTTAAATTAAATTTTCATGCCAATATTATAGAATATGCTGGTGATTTTGAATTAATCACTAATTCACCTCGTTATTTTGTTTATAAAAATTCATTTGGAATTACTGAAATGTTTAAAAAGTGATAATTAAAACCAATTATCATTTTTTTATAAAAAAAAGAGCTTATAGCTCTACATTATGATAGACATGTTGAACATCTTCTACCTCATCTAATAAACCAAGCATTCTTTCAAAGATTTCCTTATCTTCTCCAGTCAAAGTCACCTTATCTTTTGGAAGCATAGTTATTTCATCTAAATCAAAACTGACATTAGGTAATTTAGCTGAAATTGCTTCTTTTATTTTATTTAAATCATTTGGTGCACCATAAACAATAATTTCATCATTATCTGTCTCAATATCATTAACATCTAATCCTGCCTCAACTAAGGCATCTAAAGTTTCTTCTTCTGACAATCCCTTAAAACTTACAATGCATAAATGATCATACATATAATTTACACTACCTTGTGCTCCCATTTTTACATGACATTTATTAATAACTGCTCGAACACTACTAACAGATCTATTAACATTGTCAGTTAAACAAGCAATTATGGCTGTCGAACCAGCTGGTCCAAATATTTCATAATTTACTTGAGTATAAGTCTCATCTGCTCCACTATTTACTTTTTCAATAGCTCTATTAATAATGTCATTTGGTACTTGTTCTTTTTTCGCTTTCTCAACTAGTCTTTTTAAAGTTGGATTACCTTCTAATTCAGTTCCTCCGTTTTTAGCAGCTTGATA
Organism: uncultured Bacilli bacterium; assembly: GCA_944329505.1. Classification (GTDB taxonomy): domain Bacteria; phylum Bacillota_I; class Bacilli_A; order RF39; family UBA660; genus Coprosoma. The sequence goes on from CALVIJ010000016.1 coordinate 11,267, forward strand.
TACTTCTCTAGCATACATTGAATATAATTTAGCTTTAGCTGCTCCCGTTTTTTGAATACTTGCTTTTCTTACTTCATATGCTCTTCCCATACTAAACTTCCTTTCTGTGCTTTATTTAAGGCATCTTTAGCTGCCTCTTGTTCAGCTGATTTTTTACTATGTGACCTACCAGTACCATATACAATATCATCAATAATTACTTCAACAGTAAATTTTTTATTATGTGACGGTCCGGTTTCACTTACTAATTTATATTCCAAACTACGCTTACCTGTTTGGACAAATTCTTGTAAAACTGATTTATAATCATCAAAGAAATCAACCTCATGATTTTCAATTATTGGAACTATATTTTGATAAAAGAATTCCTTTACTTTATCTAAACCCTGATCTAAATATAAGGCTCCTAAAAATGATTCAAAAATATCTGAAACAATTGCTTTACGATATCTCCCACCATTTTCTTCTTCACCCTTACCAAGTTTTAAATATTTGTTTAAACCTAATTTAATTGAATATTCATAATTTGCCGTTTCACAAACATAATGAGCTCTTATTTTAGTCATTTCTCCCTCATTGTATTTATTACATTGATAAAGATAATCACTCATTAATAATTCTAAAACTGCATCACCTAAAAACTCTAATCTCTCATAACTTTTAACTCCATGCTCATTAGAATAAGATGTATGAGCAAAAGCCGTTTCATAAAGAGAAAGATCATTAGGCTTTATTCCTAATTTATTTAATAGTTCCACTTAAATCACCTCGTATATTATAACACTTATTTACTAAGTTTAAAACCCTATTCTTAAATGATTACTTGATTTAAAATATTTTATCCATATATTATATGCAATAATGCAAATTCAGTATTATTATCTTTCCATTCATATTATACCATATTAAAATGTCAAAAAATCAATGTTTAATGAATAACCATAATCTTATAGACCGTTGTAGAATAATTTTGTTAATATTAGTTATTTACCTTTTACATTTACACTTATTTTTAGTATAATTATTTAAGAGAGTATATGAAAAAAGTTTTAATAAAATTAATCAAATTATATCAAAAAATACCTGGACCATGGCACTCAGCGTGCAGGCATATTCCAACTTGTTCTAACTATGCGATTGAAGCCATTAAAGTTTACGGTTCCTTTAAAGGTGGAATGATGGCAATAAAAAGAATTTTAAAATGTAATCCATGGGGCTCTAGTGGCTATGATCCAGTAATTAAGGAGGATAAAAATGAAAAAAATTATTAATATATTAGTATTAACTATATTAGTTTTTAGCTTAACTGGTTGTTTAAAACGTGATAATATGGAAGATATTACAATTTATACTACCAATTATCCAACCGAATATATTACTCAAAGATTGTATGGAGATTATAGTAGTGTTAAAAGTATATATCCCGACGGAGTTAATATTAATAACTATAAACTAACCGATAAACAACTTGAAGATTATAGTAATTCGGATCTATTTATCTTTAATGGCCTAAGTAATGAAAAAGATTATGTAGAACCAATGAGAGAAAATAATCGCGACTTAAAAATAATTGATACTACTCTATCAATGGAATATACTAATGGTATTGAAGAACTATGGTTAGATCCTTCTAATTTTCTAATGATGGCTCAAAACATTAAAACTGGATTTGGCGAGTATATTGATAGTTATTATTTAACTAACAAAATCGAAGAAAATTATGAAAAATTAAAAATTGAAGCCTCTAATTTAGATGCAAAAATTAAAGAAACGGTTACTAACGGTAATAGTAAAACAATTGTCGTTTCAAACAACTTATTTAAATACTTAGAAAAATATGGATTAACTGTTTATTCCTTAGACGAAGATAATAGCGACGTAAATGCCGTTTATAGAAAAGTTACCAATTTAATTAACAATGGTGACATTAAATATATCTTTACAATTGCAAACGAAGAAAACAATTCAACAGTACAAAAATTAATAAATAATACAAATATAGAGGTTCAAAATTGGCACATTTTATCAAACTTAACTGAAGATGAAAGAACTGAAAACGAAGATTACTTTACAATTATGAATTCCAATTTAGAATTACTTAAAAATGAATTATATAAATAGCGAGCACTAGCTCGCTATTTTATATTTCTTTCGTTTTTTTATAAAAATTATTAAAATAATTATCAAAATAATACTAAACAAAAGTATAAGGAGAAAATTTTCTTTTATAAAACCCAATAAACTAAATTTTAAATTTTCATTTAACGTTATAGTTTGCGTTTCAATTAATTCATCTTGATAATATATATCTAAAGTTCCTAAAGTCTCCCCTTTTTTAGTAAATGATGAAATTTCCTCTTTTCCATTATAAATAAACTTTATATCATTTTTATCATAATTATTTTCTAAATACATCATTATAGTATCGGTAGGATAAAGTTTAACACTCTCCTCTTCAGTATATTTCGCCTTAATCTCTTGAAATGGCTCTTTCTTATTTACAATTACCTGATTACTATAATTCTGAATAAAATAATCATATATTGTTTTAGCATCTTCAATATTATGGGGAGCTTTTTTATCATATAAAGCCCCTAATGTTACTAACATATAATTCACATCATTTGCTTCAGCAATAGTTGCTAAACAAAGACCAGCATCGGTAGTAGTTCCAGTTTTTCCTCCCAAAACATAAGGAATATCAATTTCAAACTTTGTAGCATTGCCTTGAATTGTACTATTGAATTTAATTTGACCATCTGATGTAACATAATCGTTTGTCGTTATAATAGTTTTAAAATCTGGATTTCCCAAAGCTTCTTTAAAAATTAAAGATACCTCTCTAGCCGTCGAATAGTTTTCTTCATCATCCAAACCAATGACCGTACTAAAATGTGTATGTTCTAATTTCATTTCTTTTACTTTATCATTCATTTTTTGAATAAAATTATCTTCGCTTCCTGCTATATTACGAGCTAAAG
>CALVIJ010000017.1 GCA_944329505.1 uncultured Bacilli bacterium
ATCTTCTTTTCATTTTTACCTTTCTCCTTACTACTTCTATTATGAATAATTTTATATTTTTTATTCATTTTGTAATATCGATATCTTTGGTACTATTTATTTTAATTATAAAACAATTTTAAATACAAAGCAATAATTTATTTCAAACTTTACGTAAAGAAAAAACTGCTAATTAAAGCAGTCTTATCTATTTAAATCTTTTTTATTTCTCATGTGTGGGAATAATAATACTTCTCTGATAGTTTCAGCACCTGTCATAAGCATTACCATTCGATCAATACCAATGCCCATTCCACCGGCTGGTGGCATACCATATTCTAATGCTTCAACAAAATCGATGTCCATTTCATTAGCTTCTTCATTACCAAGTTCTTTTTCTTTAAGTTGATTTTCAAATCTTTCATATTGATCCATTGGATCATTTAACTCAGTAAAGGCATTAGCAAATTCCATACCACAGATAAATAACTCAAATCTATCTGTATATCTAGGATCTTCACTTTTAGATGCTAAAGGGCTAATTTCAATTGGATGACCGTATACAAATGTTGGGTTAATTAAAGTTTCTTCTACGAATTTTTCAAAAAATGCATTTACAATGTGACCAAATTCAAAATGTGGCTCCAATTCAACATCATATTTCTTAGCTAATTCCTTAGCTTCATCTAAGGTCATTTCTTTCCAAAAATCAACACCACAAGCTTCTTTAATTGCATCAACCATATGAATTCGTTTATAAGAAGGTTCTAATGAAATTTGATGACCAGCATACTCAATTTCATAAGTTCCATTAATTTCTTTACATACAGTACTAAATAATCCTTCAGCAATATCCATCATGCCATACATATCAGTATACGCTTTATAAAGTTCAATTGTTGTAAATTCTGGGTTATGTTTTCTATCAACACCTTCATTACGGAAAATACGGCCTATTTCATAAACGGCATCCATTCCACCAACCAGTAATCTTTTAAGTGGAAGTTCTGTTGCAATTCTTAAATAAAATTCCATGTCTAACGCATTATGATGAGTAATAAATGGTTTAGCAGCAGCTCCACCTAAAATTGGATTTAAAATAGGAGTTTCAACCTCTGTGTAACCTAAATTGTCTAAGTATCTTTGTACTGTTCTAATAATTTTTGGACGAGTAAAAGCCATTTTACGAGCTTCTTCATTCATAATTAAATCCACATATCTTCTTCTATATCTCTCTTCAACATCAGTTAGACCATGATATTTTTCTGGAAGTGGTCTTAATGCTTTAACTAAGTGGATATATTTAGTTGCATGTATACTAAGTTCGCCTGTATTAGTTCTAAAAACATATCCTTCAATCCCGACAATATCACCAATATCAGAAGCTTTAAATAAATCATAAGCTTCTTCTCCCACTTCATTAATACTGATATATATTTGAATTTGACCATACTTATCTTGAATATGGAAAAAGCCAGCTTTTCCTTTTCTTCTCTTAGTCATAATTCTACCAGCGATAATTACTTGTTCTTTTAATTCTTCAAGTTCTTCTTTACTTTGATTAGCATGTTCCTCTTTAATTATTTTAGAATTAGAAGTCACATCAAATCTAGAACCAAAAGGTTTTACCCCTTTAGAAATTAAATCTTTTACTTTCTCTCGTCTAACTTGTTCTTGTTCTGTAAATTCTCTCATTAAAATACCTCCAAACTAATGACCATTATATCATAATTTCTTTACCTTTTGGTAGCCCCTTTCAAGTTTTAACACAAATTCTTCAGGAAGTTTGTCTAAAGCTAAATTTTTAAGTTCCTCAGGCACTCCATAATATGCTTCTGCTATTGAACCAGTAATAGCTCCAATAGTATCAGTATCTCCACCCAAAGATACTGCTTTACGAACAGCATCCTCAAAAGAATTACTTTCAAAAAAGGCTGTCAAACAATTATCAAATACTAAACATGAACTATCAAATCTATTAGTTAATCTTATTTTTTCAATAGATTTACTTATTGGATAAAACTTCGGTTTTAATTCTTCTTTAGAATAACCTTTTCTTCCCATATAAATAAGATCATTTAAAGTCTGAGCAGAAGCAACCGCTAAAGCAGAAGCGTGTGAAGTAGCTGTAGCTTTCTCAGTTTCATTCAAGATTGTTTCTAAATCATCAAACAAATATCCTATAGGAGACACTCTCATCAAAGCTCCATTTCCCATACTATTGCCATCACTTTCCCCTTTACACCATTTGATAAAATAAGGAGAAAACATATATTTAAAATGATTGGCTTTTGTATCGGGTACATCTTGATAATGTTTTAAACCATATTCTTTTAAAACAGTTTCATAAGGTGTACCATCTAAAATAGCTTCTAATATAGCAATCGTTAAAATAGTATCATCACTATAAAAGCTATCTTTTTCAATTAAATTATCTTTATTTAATACAGATATCCGTCTATCAATATTTCTCTTTTCACTTTTAAATTCGTCATATTCATAAACAGAACCAGCCAAATCACCAATAATCGCACCTAACATAAGTTATTTTCTTTCTTTAATTTGATTTACAATTTTCTTTTCAAAATCTTTTAAAGATAAGTTTTCAGTCTCTTTATGTCCAAATAAACGGTAACTTACTGTTTCGTTTTCTTTTTCTTTATCACCAATAATAAGTGAATAAGGAATCTTAGAAGCTTGACTTTCACGCATTTTATAACTCAATTTTTCATCTCTATCGTCTAGTTTTACTCTGATATTTTTATCTAAAAGTTTCTTCATGATTTTTTTAGCATACTCTAAATGATATTCATTATTTACTGGAATTATATTAACTTGAACTGGCGCAAGCCAAAGTGGAAATGCACCTTTAGTTTCTTCTATTAAAAATGCCATAAATCTATCAAATGTACCTAAAATAGCTCTATGAATAACTACAGGTCTTGCTTTTTGACCATTTTCATCTACATAAGTTAAATCAAATCTTTCTGGTAATAAGAAATCTAATTGGCAAGTAGAAAGTGTGACATCGTGACCGATGGCTGATTTAATTTGAACATCTAATTTAGGTCCATAAAATGCGGCTTCACCTTCTGCCTCATAAAAATCAATACCAAGCTCAGTCAATACTTTTCTAAGCTCGCTCTCAGCTTTCTCCCACATTTCATCATCGTCAAAATACTTTTCAGTATTATTTTTATCTCTTAAAGATAATCTAAAGGCATAATCTTTAATATTGAAATCCTTATAAACATCTAAAATCAAATTAACAACATTAGAAACTTCTTCTTTAATTTGATCAGGTCTTACAAATAAATGGGCATCATTTTGACACATTTGACGAACTCTTTCCAGTCCACATACTGCACCACTAGCTTCATATCTAAAATCATGAGCAAGTTCACCAATTCTAATTGGTAAATCACGATAAGAATGTAATTTATGTTTATAAATAAGCATATGATGAGGACAATTCATTGGTCTTAAAACTAATTCTTCATTATCCATCTTCATAGCTGGAAACATATCATCTTTATAATGATCCCAATGACCACTTACTTTATAAAGTTCAGTTGAAGCCAAATAAGGGGTATACACATGATTATAACCTAATTTAAGTTCTTTATCTCTAATATAATTTTCAAGTTCTATTCTAACGGTTGCTCCATTTGGAAGCCACATTTGAAGTCCTGGTCCTACAAGTTCATGGCCCATAAATAAATCAAGTTCTTTACCGATTTTACGATGATCTCTTTCTTTAGCTTCTTCTAAAAGTTCCAAATGTTTTTCCAAATTTTCTTTATCATCAAAACAAACTCCATAAATTCTCTGTAATACTTTGTTTTTAGAATCACCTTTATAATAAGCACCTGAAACTTTAAGTAATTTAAAATTTTTACACTCTTTTACACTATCTACGTGTGGTCCTCTGCATAAATCTGTAAAATCACCTTGAGTATAGCAGCTTATGACTTCACCATCTGGCAATTCGTTAATAATATCTATTTTATATGGATCATCTTTAAACTTTTCTAAAGCTTCATCTCTAGAAATTTCTTCACGATAAATTCTTTTGCCATCTTTTGCTAATTTCTTCATTTCTTTTGAGATTTTTTCTAAATCGTCTTCAGTTAAAGTATAATCCCCTAAATCAATGTCATAGTAAAATCCTTCTGAAATAACTGGTCCTACCCAAAATTTTGCATTTGGATATAAATGTTTAACTGCTTGTGCTAATAAATGAGCACAACTGTGATTAAGTTTGCTTAATCTTTCATCTTCTTTAATATCTATCACTTTCAATCACCTTTCCTTAATCTTATGATTCTTTTAAAACTTTTTTGTCTACCTTTTTTATCAAATTTAACCTCTTCTTCAACTGAACTAATGTTAGATAAATCTAAATCAGTTTCAAATTCACAGTGTCGAGATAAAGTTCTATTTGGATTAATATAAGGAGCAGAATTATTAAATGCATCATTAACCAAAATAATCATTCCAGTTTTAATTTGTTCCACAGAAACGGAATCAAAATTAACACTCGCAAGATTAATTCCATAATAAGCTGCTATTTTCTTAAGCTCTTTATGTGATAAATTACTTAATTCCGAAATCAGATGATTATTGTCTACCCCATAATAGTTTCTCAAAAAATGACTCAAATCCATTTTATGACATTTACGTATTTGTTTTTTATCCATTTAAAAGCTCCTCACAAAAACAAATTGTAAAGGAGCGTATAAACGCGGTACCATCCTACCTTATAACTTAATTTATTGGATAACGGTAACTAGCCGGAATAATCTTTCGAAAATCTGCTTCAAGGTAGTAATTATTAAAATCATTTATCTAGTTTCCACCATTCTAGACTCTCTTTAAAATTACTTTTAATAATCTTATCCTCTTCATCACATTTAACTATATTTTATCATAGTTTCTACCTTTGTCAAGACTTAAAAATTTTATGACATGTGAATAACTACACGAACTAAATATATCACCCTATTTTCTTAAGTTTTTACTTATTAATTCTTGATACTCAGTTAATTGTTTAATTCTTGAAATAATTCTGCCAGCTTTGATAATTTCATCACCTTTAGAAGTAATAGCCAAATGATTTTCTAAAGTTTCTAAATTCAAATTAGAAGTAAAAAATGTCGGTAATTTTTCGTCCATCCTGTATTGAAGTAAAGGACACAAAATTTCGTCCCTCGCCCAGGGTGTTACACTTTCAGCCCCTAAATCATCGATTAAGAGTAGAGGAACTTTTTTAACATAGTTATATTTATTTTTAAATTCACTTCGCACTTCGGAATTAAACGATGTTTTTAAACTATTTAAAAATTCAGGCCAAAATACAATCGCACTTTTAACACCGTCTTTCGCAAGTTCATTGAAGGTTGCGGCAATCAAATATGTTTTACCACTACCAAAATTACCACACAAATAAAGTCCTTTTTGATGTATATCACTTTTATATTTTTTTATAAATTCCGTAAGCCATAAAATTGTTTTATATCTATTTTTATCGGTTTTATAAATATTTTTAAAAGAAGCTTCCTTAATTTCTTTAGGAACATTAAATAACATGGTATTGCTATGTAATTTTTCTTGCTCGTCAAGTTTTTTCTTATACTTACAAGGTTTATAACTAAACTCTAAACTATCACCATTTACTTTAGGTAATTTCGCATATCCATTTATCTTGTTTTTACAAGCAGCTAAGCCTGGGCAATTTTGACAATTGTGATATTCGATAGAACTTTCCTCTAAAAGAGAAGTATATTTTTTTAGTATTTCTCTTTTTAGTTTGAGTTTCACTACAAATTTTTTAAACTCTTCATTTTCTAAAGCTTCATCATAAGCTTCATCCAAGAAACTATCTAAATTACGTTTTTTAAAGCTGTCAGATATTTTTTGCATAATATCACTCCTATAAATTTTTTAAACTAGCTTCAAGTGCTGCAATATCATCTGTGCTGGCAACATCTTCTTCAATATTTTTATCAAACCAATCAGGTTTTTCTTCCTTCTTAATCGGTCTTACTTTTTTTGTATTTTTTGCTTTGTTTTCTTTTTTGCAAATATTCATAGCTTCTTCTACTGTTTTAATATTACTTCTTTTCCACTGGTTAGCAATCGTCAAAACAAAATTCCTAGTTAGTTTATTGTCATTAATTCTAAGAACATAATCGATAAGGACATTAACCACTCCTGGTGGTAAATCATAATCAACCATTAAACTCTCGATTAACATAAGATCACTTTTACTTGGCTTGATTCCTTTGTTTTTGCCTGTTAAAAAATCATATGGCGAAGTAGTCTCAAAAGTATAAATTATTTTAGCTTTTTTTGAATTATCACCGACTTGTTTTCGCAAATACTCTGGTTGATTTCTATAAACTAAAGATGGAGTTACATTTTGGTGTTCAAAAGTATAATAGTTATGACAATTATTCCTTAGTAAATCTTTATCAATAATCTTTTTTTCGTTAACTGAATTTCTCATCAATTCTGAAAGTTCTCTCTCATCGAGATTATATATATAAGCAAGTTTATAAATTAAGGATTTAGTTTCTTTTGTAATCGAACGATGATTAAGTATTTCACTTGGTATCATTGCAAGTAAACTGTTTAAATCGATCTTTTCATCAACAACTAAATCTATTTGTTTTACCTTTCTAATACTTTTAGTATCTAAGGTGTCTAAAGAATTAGTCACTTCAAAAGTGTCACCAAAAGATGCACTGATATCTTCGTAACCTTTTAAATCAATGGCAGGCACTCTAAAAAAATTCAATGTCTTTTCATATTCTACTTTACCTATATTACTAGCCAAGGTGGTTGCTAAAATAGGGTTGGCAGCAAATTCATAAGGATCTAATGGTGAATATAATTCATATATATAATTATTGATATTACCTTTTTTTAAATAAGTTTTTAAAAGGCCGATTGCTTCTAATTTTTCTCTAGCTTCTAAAATATCTTCTAATTTAACTCTCATAATAGCCATTAAATTATGATGAGTATATTCCATGGAGATAATTTGACTAGTATCTAAGTTACTCCATAAAGTAAAATACAAATTGATTGCGACACTACCTATTATAGGTTGATATAATTTAATTAAAGTAAGGCGAGATTCATTATTTAAAATAGTTGCATTTTTTACAATATACGTATCTGCTGGCAACAAACTAACTGTTGACATATTCTCACCTTCTTTTCCTTTTATTAGTGTATCACATTTTAAAACATTTCTAAACCATTTTCACAAATAAACATATAAAAACTTAGCCAAAGCTAAGTTTTATTAATTCTTAAAATAATTATTTTTTACTAGTTTTTAACTTTTTATCACGATAGATAACTATAGCTACACCACCAGCAATTATTACTAAACCTACACCTAGAATAATTAGTGAAGTTTTAGCGGCAGTGTTTGGTACATTGATAGAAGATCCGCAATCCCAAGCACCATATAATGTTAAATTTTTATTTAAAGCGGTTCCATCTACCCATTTACCAGTTAAATCTTTACTAGTATACCAACCATTAAATTTACAATTTTCTTGTCTTGTAGTTAATTCTTTTTCTTGATCGTATTCGGTACCTTTATCATAACAACTTGTACCAGGAGTAGGATCTGTTAAATCAGGATCTGGTCTAACATCTCCAACAATTACATAATCAACACAAACTTTTGGTTTATCAACTTTAGCAGTTAAATTAATAGTTTTAGATAATTCTTTGTTTTCTGGATATAAAACTGTTAAACGTTGATATGAAGTATCTGATGGTTGATAAATATAACCTTTATTGATTGCTCCAGTAGCAGAAACCGTTACTTTAATAGTTGTTGTTTGTCCTAAAGCATTTGAAGGTATTCTAACTTGGAATGATTCACCACTTTTGAAAGTAGTTTGTGATTGTCCACTCGCATTTGTAACTGTAGTACCATCAGGAGCTCCTGAAACTGATACTTTATAAGTTGATGTGCCTTTTAATGATGGAGTAATTGCTTTTGAAATAAAGTAATTACCATCACTAGATAAATCCATATTAGAATTATCAACGCTGACATCTAATGTAGGATCAGATGCTTTTTGAGCATTTTTAGCATCATTAACTAATTTTTGAATATAGCTTCTAAGTCCATATGGATCAGCGGCATTGGTTGTAAAATCTTCACTTAATTTACCAGTTTGTCCAGTATCAGATAAATACCACCAAACTGCGGCTTGAGTAATGAAACGATCCTGATCATCATTACCTTTAATAGACTTATAAGGATAACCGTTTGCAAGAATATATGTTAATCCAGCATCTGCTTCTTCAACTAATGAAATATTAGTCTTTCTTTCAGGCCATTTTTTCCCTAAATCCATACAGTAAGCAACTTTGCCATCTGAAGTTCTAAATTTTGCCCATTTATAATTCTCACCAATATAAGATACCATTGCTCCTTCTCTATCAACAGAGATGCTCTGAGGAGCGGCACTTATAGTAACCATCGAAGTAATTGAAACGATTGTAACAATTAATAATGATAAAACAATATTAAATATTTTTTTCATCTTTTTCATATTTATTCCTCCTTACTTTCCTACTAACGAGTTTTTCCTTTCGGTTGATTTTCTCTATGTTGAAGCCATTCTTCTCTCTCTTTACTATTTTTCCATTGTTGAGCTACTGCTTCTAATTCATCATAATCATAAGAACTTGCTTGAATTTGAGATTGTATTGCATTTCCTTCTTTAACCCATTGTTGAGCTACTGTTTCTAATTCATCATTTGGTTCAAATGAATCATCAAGTTCATCATCAATGACACCATTTTTACGTCTTTTTCTCCTAACTGCACTAGCTCCAGCTAAAGAAGCTCCTGCTCCAGCTGTAAGTGCTGCTGCTAAAAGTGCAGCTCCATCTCCCATTTGTGGTAAATTACTATCGCCTCCAAGGGCTGGTTCTTCTGGAGTTGGTTCTGGCTCAGGTTCTGGCTCAGGTTCAGGTTCTGGTTCTGGTTTGTCACCAGGAATTTCATTGCCAGGTTCATCAACATCACCTTTATTACCTGGCTCAGCATCAGGGTCTTTTGATGTTTCGTTATTATCTTCTAATTGTTGATCATCATATTTAATAATACTATCTAAAATCGTACCATCTTTAGAGTATACAGTATAATGTATACCATCGGTAGTACTAACAAAGTAGTCACCAATTTGAATTATTTGCTCAGTTTTTCCTTGCTCTTTCATTTCGTCAGTTGGTGCACTAGGTAAAACACCAGGTATTACTTTAGCGTCTGCTGGAATAATACCTTGACTTTGTAATTTAGCAATCAAATCTTGGATTTGACTAGCACTTAAACCTACGCCACCAAAAGCAAATGTATAACTTCCATCGGCATTTTCAATAATAAGATATTCATTAGAATTAACTTCATAATCACGATGTTCATAATCTCCTGGAATAGTTATATCATCAGAAAATGTTGGGTCTTCAGTGTCTTGGCTTTGATTTATCTGATCGTCTTTAACTTCTTCTTGACCTTGCCAAGTAGTAATTACATTGCCATTAGCATCCATAATTACGATACTACCATCTTCATTTTTTGTAGCAGTATATCCTGATTGTCCTAACTGTACTGTTTCTCCATAACCTATTTGTGAATTTATAGTATCATAATCAAATACAGTTAAACCATTTACTGCTTCTTCTCCATATTGATTAGTTAAATCTTCAATCACTTGACTTAATTGATCCTCAGGAATATTTCCAACAATGGTTAATTGACCATCTTGCCATACTACTTGATAATCAGCATTTGTACTTTCTTGTACATTATCTTCTATAGTATCTGATGATTCCTCTTTTTGGGTTTCATCTTGATCAATGGTAATTGGATCTTCACTAACGATTCCTGTGTCTGTTTGTTCATCAGAGCTTGTCTCTGTACCATTGTCATTAGTAATATCAGTTGCTTCTCCTGGTTGTTCTATTTGATTTTCATCTTCAGAAGCTACAGGTTCTTGAACGTCTTCAACAACGGTTTCAGGCTGTGTATTATCACCAGTTGTTACATCTCCAACTTCTGGAACACGGTTGTTAATTTCTTCATTAATTGTAGATGTTTGTTCATCATTAGCTACTTCTGCAGTTTGAACATCCTCTTCAACAGTTTGTGATTCTACTGGAGCAGTTTCTTGAGGTACTGTTACAGACTCATCAGCTACTGGATTAGTAAAACTTTGTGCTTGTTCAACCGCTTGAGCTACTTGATCATCAGTTACTTGATCTTGAACATCCAACACTTGCTCATTTCCAACTTGAGTAGTTGTGTCTGTCATTTGATTTTCAGCAGCTATTGCATTAGCTGGATTAAATGCATTTAATGCACTAGCCAAAGCAAAGCCAGCAAATAAAGCTTTAGGTTTATTTAGTAATCGAAGTAGTTTACTTTTAATAGACCCATCAACACTTCTAGCTTCCTTATGACTATCTCTTGACAAAATAAACTTCATAAATATCCCCCATTCCTAAATTCATGTGTATTATCTCTGTTTCTTTGCGGCATATAATACCACCAAACTTATTATTTGTCAAATTAACACAATAAACAAATTAAACGTATATAAAAGGTTCTATTTCGTTATATTCTTCCTTTAGAATCTCCATTTGAATTTCGTCGTAAAATTTTCCTTTAAAATAATGCGATTTATGTCTTGTACCATACTTTTTAAAGCCTAAACTTTCATATACTTTAATAGCTCTTGTATTAAAAGAATACACATTAAGCTTTATATTATTCAAATTAAGATTATTAAATCCATATTCGAGTAACAATTTAATCGCTTCTTTACCATAACCGTTGCCTCTATTTTTCTCATCACCAATAAATATTCCTAAAGTTGCGTTTCTATGCACTAAATCAATTGCACTAAAACTACAGTTACCGATAAGTTCATCATTTTCTTTTAACACAATGGCGAAATTATAATCATTTTGATTCTTTCTGAGCCATTCTTTTTCACCTTCTAAAGTGATTAATTTAGTATCAAATCCTAAGTTTTCACTAACAGATTTATCATTTAACCACTTAACATATGTAGGTGCATCTTCAATACTCATAGGTGATAAATATAAACGACTACCAACCAATTTTGGAAAATACTTCATATCAAACACCTTCTACATTTATAATTATATCAAAATAATAACAAATTTACCATTGTTTTTCACAATTTTTACTTATTTTACATAGGCTTTTCCAAAATATAAAAATTGTTAGACCAAATCACTAACAATTTTTTTGAAATCATCACCACGTTCTTCAAAATTTTTATATTGATCCCAACTGGCACAAGCTGGACTGAAAAGAATTGTATCTCCTTCTAAAGAAATATTATAAGCGGCACGTGTGGCTTCATCTAAGTTGTCCGTAACTGTCACGTCAATATTATTTTTAATAGCAAATTCTTTAATTCGTTCTTTAGTTTCACCATAACAAACAATATGCTTTACATTAGATAAATATGGAATTAATGGATCAAAACTATGACCTCTATCCAAGCCACCTAAAATTAAAACAACCTCGTTATCAAATGATTTTAAAGCAGTTATGGTTGAGTCAACATTAGTTGCTTTTGAATCATTGTAAAACTCTCTTCCATTTAATTTGGTTACAAATTCTATACGATGTTCAACTCCAGCAAAATTATTTAATACCTCTTTTATTACACTATTGGAAACATTAAATTCTTTCGCAATTAAGATTGCGGCCATGATGTTGTCATAATTATGAGTTCCTTTAACTCTAATATCAGAAATAGAAACTACATTTTCACCACCATAAATTATATAGCCATCTTTTATATAGATATTAGCTTCCTCTTTGGAAGAAAAATATTTCTTTTGGGCTTTGATATTTTTGGTAAGTTCGTGCACTTCTTTATCATCATAATTTAAAATTGCGACATCATCAGCTTTTTGATTATTAAATATTTTAAGTTTATTTAATTTGTATTTTTCATACGTTCCAAAAAAATCTAAATGTACTTTAAATAAATTAGTCAAAACAGCAATGTCGGCTTTAAAAGTATCTAAATTAACAAGCTGATGACTAGATACTTCAATCACTATAATATCACCTTTTTTTATGTCATCTATTTGATTACATAAAGGATATCCTATATTACCGGCTAAATGTACTGGTAATCCGGCTTTCTTTAAAAATTCATATGCGATAATTGTGGTAGTGGTTTTACCATTAGAACCAGTTATACCAACAATTTTTACTTCTGGTAAATATCGATATGCAACTTCTAATTCTGTAATAATTGGAACTTTAAATTTGTTTGCTTTTAATACAACTGGATGATCTATTTTAACCCCGGGATTTTTAACAACATAATCATAACTATCATCAAAAATTTCATCTTGTTCTTTAGTTATAATAACATTAACACCAAGAGCTTCTAATTCTTTAATAATTTCTAAATCATCACATTTAACATCAGTAATTAAAACATGATTATCTTTGGCTAATAGCCTAGCCACACTTACTCCACTTTTGCCCATTCCTAGGACAAATACTTTTTTGTTTTTAATCATAAATATTCTCCTATCTTAAAAAGGTTTTAATTAAAACCTTTTCATTATTCTTTTCACCTCTGACTCAAGCTTAGACTTCATAATACAATCAGCAAAACCATCTTGCAAATAATGAAGTTTAATAAATTCCTTATTATCATTAATCATAACTACTACTGGAGTATTAAATTTTTTATTCTTTTTAAGTTCCTTTAAAACTTCTAAAGCACTGTAAGTAGAAGTCTCATCATCTAGTATTATTAAATCATATTTAATATTAAAAGCGATTTTTTCTATTACATCTCTTCCAAATAGTGAGCCGCTGACATCTACTCCACTATCTTCAAGTAATGTAGTGATTTTTGCAAGTTCTTTTGCATCGTCATCAACAACTATAATTTTTTTGTTACGATATAAGGTTTGTTCATAGCTTTCAAGTTTCTTAGAAATTTCTGTTTCTTTAGATTCAACGATTTTTTGTTCTAACACAATAGTAACTGTTGTTCCAATATTTTCTTCACTCTTGACCATTAAATTTCCCCCAAGCAGAGAAACTAATTTTTTTACCTCTTTTAAATTTAAAATTTCCCCATCGCGATTACGTAAATCGATACTAGACAATGCTTCACTATTCATACTTAATATATTATTAACTTCTTCGATACTAATGCCTTTCCCTGTATCTTCTATGTTGATAATCAAACGGCATATACCATATTTAACAATTCCGTTAACCTCTAAACTAATTTCACCAGATGTAGTATGTTCTAAAGCGTTAGCCAAAATAGAATTAACAGCTTGCTTTAATTTAATAGAATCACCATACAAATAACCTGGAATTGTGCTGCTTATAGAAAAGTTAAACTTAATATCTTTATCTATTTGGTTTTCAAATCTATACTCGATTTCTTTGAATACATTAACTGGGTTATAACGACTATCAAAAATTTTTAATCGTTTGGTAGTCATACTAGAAACATCTAAGGCATCGTTTATCAAATAATCAAGATTAACACCTGCATTATTAATATATTTAATACCTTCTTTTAATTTATCAATATCATTATTGCTTTGAAGTTTTTCACTTACATCAATAATATCTTTAACAGGTTTTTTGATATCTTGAGTCATTCTAAACAAGAAGTTAGAAGTATCTTGACTTGATTTTTCAATGAGTTTTTTATTTTTATATAGTTCTTCAACCATTTGTATATCAGGATTTTCGATTGTGAAATACATTAGGAATGTAACAAAAACGTGAACGGCGGTTGCAAGCAACAAGCCCGGGTTAAAATATTGTATTACTGAGCAGACACTACCAAAAACAACAAATACTACAAGTGGTAAAAATCTTCTGTCTTTATAATTTTTATAATTCCATAAAAATGAAGCGCAAGCAATAAACATAAACATGACTGTTGCTACGTAAACTAAATTTACACTACTACCATA